>JAICRN010000266.1 GCA_025937335.1 Microcoleus sp. TY_ISSM_2_bin.22 | reverse complement strand
TGACTAATGACTAATGACTAATGACTGCTGACTAATGACAGATTTTCTTCGGATTTTGTCAAAAAATTGCGAGATTGCATAATCCCGTAAAGGTTAACATCTGTTTCTAACAAACAAGCATGACCGCTGTTAGCCAGCAGCACCATTTGAGCTTTAGGAATTACCTTGACTAAAAGCTTAGCTTCTGCTAAAGAAGGCAGCAGCCGATCGGCACCGCTAGCAATTACTAGCGTCGGCTGTTTGATGCCGCGCAACTGATTTTCGTCAACATTAAACGATCGCACTAACGCCAATCTCCACACAGACGTGTTTTGCGGTACTGCTTGCATCGCTTCTAGCAAAGCGCGCCGATCGTCGCGCCCGATCTTTCCTAAGGATGCTAATATCGGCAAGAGACCGATTACCGACAGCGGATAAAGGTTGGCCGGCAGCCACTGAGTCAGATACGATCCCCACTGCACCCAAGGCTGCTGTCGGAAAGAAGAAGCTGGATTGACTAAAATTAATCGATCGCACAATTGAGGAGCTTCTAAAACAATTTTCATCGCTAAACAACCCCCAAACGACTCCCCGCACAAATAAATCGGCCGCTGTTGATTTCCGGCTTGCTTTTCTGCTTCAATTAAAGCAATTGTTTCCCTAACCAGCACCTCCCAACTAGCCATATCGTCCGCCGGTACAGTTAAGCAGCGAATGTCGAAATGATTGGCTAATTTAGAAATTTGCGGCCGCAGCAGCAAACCGCTGCCATCCATACCGGGCAGAAATACAAATAAAGGGCGATCTGGTTTCGGCGGTTTGGGGGTTAGAAAACGAAGTTTGTTGTTAGCATTTGGCATGATTAAAGTCAATCGATTTGAGATTTGAGATTTGAGATTTGAAATTGGATAATTGACCGCACGCATCTCTCAACCTTCTCGGCAATTAGGAGATTTTTTATTGCTTAAAGTATTGATTTTATTGCATTTGGGCATCGACAGTCAATAACTTACAAACAACCTCGTTGGAGTAATTCGGTAATTTCACGCTGACAGTGATCTGTGAGTTCAGCAACAACTGCTTTGGCTTTTTTGCCTTGATATTGCTGCTGTCTCTCGACCGTAATCCAGTAAGGGCGGCCAATTAAAACATTAACTCGCTGATAAATTATCACAGGATGCCACCCAGCTCGATCGAACAGCGGTTCCGAAGGATCGAACAAACTCAACAACTTGAGCGGTACACCCGATCGCATCGAGTGTTCTTTCATCGAAGCAATCGCCACCGGCAAAACCGCCAAATCCCGCACCGGAGCCCGCAAAGCCAAATGAGCAAATCCCCGCTGAAATTTCCCCACAGTATTGGGGCCAGTTAATTTCACCATCGGTTCTGCGCCTTCTGGAAACACCCCCACCATCTCCCCGCCTTGCAGCAGCCCTGTTGCTTGAGAGAAAAAATGCTGCTGTCGGTGCTCGGGTGCTTCCAAGGGGAAAGCGCCGAAAGTGGTGACAACTTCCCTAATCACCGGAACTTGACCCATGTAATGATGACAAGCAAAGCGGATCGATCGACCCAAAGCCGCCGTCAGCAGCACAGGGTCTAAGAAACTGCGGTGATTGCTCACCACCAGAACCGGACTCTCTTGCGGAATTCGGTCTTCGCGGTGCACAAACATCTGCGTTCCCAAACCAGCCAGGAAACAGCGCGAAATCAGCAATTTGCTCTCTGAAGACATTGGTGAAAAGACTGGTGCGACATTATAAAGGTTGATTCCATTCCCACGAAGCTTAACATTACTTTACCAAGTCTGGGCTCCCTCAAAAAGTAGAGTTTCCCCTTATGCCTTTGTCTGTAATCCTGGGCGCACGGGCGGCCATCACCTTGCTTGTTGCGCGCGTTTACTTTTACTCAGCCGGCCACAACAGTCAAAAACCCGGTTTCTAGGCGTCGGAGTGCGTCAGCCAACTGTTTCGGCAGAAATTCCCCTCAGAAGCAAAAATTTATCAAGTGTTGTGGCAACTTATCAGGAAATTGGGTTGAAAACCCCGTCGTTATAGGACAGCTTTTTGATACAATAGACATGGTTGTAATTCCCAAGGTGGGCGGTTGTGAAGCGGCGTTGAGTCGGCACCCTAGAACCTGAAAGCTTTTTGAGAGCAAAAAGAAGGGTAGCGAAAACCTTGTAAAACAGAGCTAGGGAATCAACGCATTCTCACCAGAAAATCAATAATTTGTTTCAGTCAAGTAGGGTGGGGCACACCCGAACTCGCTTGCTCGTATCAAGCGTACGCTTTTGGAGATAGGCTCTCTGGGGTGGTTGTGAGTTAAGCTGGTCAATTGGTGCACTTGCACGGTTGAAGAGTTTAAGGATTGCCGCAAGGACACAGCGCTTAAAGGTCAGTCGATGAATTAAGAATCCCCGTGCGTTCACGCCGGGGAGTGTCAATAAAGAATGTTTACAACAGCCCCAAAACCAAGTTGCGGCAGCTAAACTTAGAAATTTACAGTGGGCATTGACGCACTGTCAAAGTATTTTTGGACAAGTCGTAATAGCAATCTCGCGAGGCATCAAATGAATAACATCCAAAACTATCGCCTTAAATGTACCCTCACCTTTGGCGACATTTACGGTCAAATCATTGTTTGGCTGATAGTCATCTTCCTAAGTCTAGCGTCGGCACTCGCCTTGTGGAGTAGCGCCCGCCAAATCTACGCCTTGGCTACCGTCGGCTTGATTTTAGTGCTGTCTCTGCCCTTCTTGTTGTTTGCTTTCGTTACAACTCTGCTAAATAACATTGAAGTGCTTGCCGTAGAACCCGGTACGGAAACTCAACCTTCTGCAACGGGAAATCAGTCCAATCAGCAGCCTGTCGAAACAGTCGGCTAGTCCAATTTGAGATTTTAACTTTTGATTTTTCATTCAAATCAAAAGTTAAAAAACTTCCCGCTCTTTTGGTAGGAAGTTTTTTTTGCGTCACCATAAGTTGAGCACAACACTCAAAATAATTAAAAGAAATGCTAGAACACGACGTAATCATTGTAGGCGGCGGTTTAGCAGGTTGCCGCGCCGCAGTAGAAATTGCCCGGACTGACCCAAGTTTAAAGGTAGCTGTAGTTGCCAAAACTCACCCGATTCGATCGCACTCCGTCGCGGCCCAAGGCGGCATGGCCTCCAGCCTGCAAAATGTCGATTCCGAAGACAGTTGGAAAGCCCACGCCTTCGACACAGTAAAGGGTTCCGACTATTTGGCCGACCAAGACGCTGTAGAAATCCTCACCCGCGAAGCACCCGGTGTAGTCATAGATTTAGAACACATGGGAGTCCTCTTCTCCCGCCTCCCAGACGGCAGAATTGCCCAGCGCGCTTTTGGCGGACATTCCCACCGCCGCACCTGCTACGCCGCCGACAAAACCGGTCACGCCATCCTCCACGAATTAGTCAACAATCTGCGCCGTTACGGGGTTCACATCTATCAGGAGTGGTACGTTACCCGCCTGATTTTGGAAGAAGGCCAAGCCAAGGGCGTAGTTATGTACCGCCTGCTAGACGGTCAAATTGAGGTTGTCCGTGCTAAGGCGGTGATGTTTGCTACGGGGGGTTACGGCCGAGTTTACAATACCACGTCGAACGATTACGCCTCGACGGGAGACGGTTTGGCGATGACGGCTTTAGCTGGATTGCCGCTGGAAGATATGGAATTCGTGCAGTTTCACCCGACTGGTTTGTATCCCGTGGGAGTGTTGATTTCGGAGGCTGTGCGGGGCGAAGGCGCTTATTTGATTAATTCAGAGGGCGATCGATTTATGGCGAATTATGCCCCGTCGCGGATGGAATTAGCGCCCAGAGATATCACCTCGCGGTCAATTTCCATAGAAATTCGCGCTGGCCGAGGAATTAATGTTGATGGTAGTGCCGGCGGCCCCTTTATCTACCTCGATTTGCGGCACATGGGACGCGAAAAAATTATGAGCAAAATTCCTTTTGCTTGGGAAGAAGCCCACCGTTTGTTAGGAATTGATGCCGTAAATCAGCCGATGCCCGTGCGCCCTACCGTTCACTATTCAATGGGGGGAATTCCTACTAATGTTAGCGGGCAAGTTCGCAGCAGTCCTGATAGTTTGGTAGACGGTTTCTTTGCAGCGGGGGAAGCAGCTTGCGTGTCTGTTCACGGCGCTAACCGTTTGGGCAGCAATTCGCTGTTGGAATGCGTCGTTTACGGCAAAGTTACTGGCGCAACCATAGCACAATTTGTACAAAATCGCAAGTTACCTGCCGTAGACGAACAGCGTTATATTACGGAAGCAAAAGAGCAAATTCAGGCACTTGTAGAGCGTCCCGGAAAATACCGCATCAATCAAATCCGGCAGCATTATCAAGATACTATGACTGAGTATTGTGGCGTATTTCGTAGCGCCGAATTGATGCAGGAAGGTTTAAAAAAATTGGAGGATTTAGAGCGACAATATGAGGAGGTTTACTTAGACGATAAAGGCAAGTTGTGGAATACGGAAATTGTGGAAGCTTTGGAATTGCGGAGTTTGATAATTGTCGGAAAAATGATTTTAACTTCTGCTTTGAACCGGCAGGAAAGTCGGGGAGCTCATTCGCGGGAAGATTTTACTGAGCGCGATGACGGCAATTTCTTGAAGCATACAATGGCGTATTATTCGCCTGCGGGGATTGATTTGGCTTATATGCCCGTGGCGATTACGATGTTTGAGCCGCAGGAGAGGAAGTATTGATTTGTAGGGTGGGCAATGCCAGCCCTGTTAAGGTTGTGAAGAAATCCCTCAAACGCTTAAAAGTGGGTAGCGGGCGATCGTTAAATCTGATTCTTTTAAAAAGGCGATCGGGAATAAACCTGGTTTATTGCCGCTCGCCACCGCCTAGAATGACGCAAATCAGTCGATCGTACCTTGACTGGGCTGGCTGGCAATGCGTACCTTACCAATTGAGAGGAAATTCGGCAATCTTTAGTCTCTTCTACCACTTTTAGTTATCTTGCGCTATAATTATGTCAGATACGACATATTTGTAAACTTTATGACTAGACTACTTAATTTATGGAATCCCAAGGCGAGAACAAAGATGTTGTTTGGCTCATCAGAGGCTCCGTAAAAACTCCCCCTTTTTCCGCCTCAGCGCGAATTGAGGCAGGGATTTTATTAAGGATGTTACAAAATGGAGAAATTTTAGCCATGCCTGTCTCTCGGCCTATGCCAAGCATCAGCCCTCACTGCCACGAATTGCGGATCGATGATAGTGAAGCCGGTAAACAGTGGCGAATTATTTACCGGATTGACTCAGATGCTATTGTCATTGCAGAGGTGTTTCAAAAAACTACCCAGAAAACGCCTAAGCGCGCGATCGAAAACAGTCAAAAACGACTGAGATTGTACGATCAAAGCTCAGGAGAAATCTAGTTATTTCAGGACCTCCTTTAGGGTGGGCATTGCCCACCTTACAAATTGAGAGACAATTCACCATTCACAATCCTTGCTCTGTGCAATTCATATAATTAAAAAAAGAGGTAATATTTACAATGGATGCCATTAAACGTCAACGTTTAGAAGCAGCAGGTTGGCGGGTGGGAGATGCCGCAGACTTTCTAGAACTTTCAGCCGAAGAAATTGCTTTTATTGAGATGAAGCTGTCTCTAATTAAACGCTTGAAGCAGCTTCGCCTCAGTCAAAATCTTTCTCAAGAAAGTTTGGCTAAGAAAATTAAATCTAGTCAGTCACGAATAGCTAAAATAGAAGCTGGCGATCCGTCTGTTTCTCTTGATTTGATGGTAAGGACAATGCTAGCGCTGGGAGCAACTCGCGAGGATGTGGCACTTGCTATTACTTCTTCCAAAAGCTGAGAAGCAGACAGTTGACATTTGAGAATCTTCTAGAATTTGAAGTTAACTTTATCCCGATAAAACTATCTCAGCCGTGATAATTCTGGCTAACTTCCTCCACGGATAAACTTAAGGCCTCCGCCACTTGTTCGGCACTCAAACCCATTCCCAACAACCGGGGAATTGCATCCCTTCTAGCGTGAAATTCAGCTTGTCGTGCCTGCTCTGCACTCTCGTCTCGCTGTCGTAGTTCATTGGTGCGCGCTTTCCGGAGAGTGTAAGTATCAACCAGTCTACTGACAAAAACGTTAAGCTCTTCGGGATTCCAAGGCTTAGCAATGTAATGGCATAGTTGGCCAGCATCAATAGCTTCAAAGAAATGTTCCGTATAACTAATTAACATAATTTGGCTCGTATCGGGGTACTGTACCGCCGTCTGACGGAGGAACTCAGTCACGTTCATTTTGGGCGTCGGCTCATCGCAGATAATGACGGCAACTTCTCCTTCCCTTGCCAAGATTTCTAGGGCGGCGGGGCCTGATTCTGCCCTGAATACTTGAAATTTGCGACGAAACTGGCGGTAAAGCAAGTCAAGACCACTGACCGTTCCATCCTCAACGATCAGCATTTTTAGGCGAGGATTTGGTGGGTGGGGAAATTTATCCGACATAGCTATAGCCCTCTTTGTGTGAATGTGTTTCCACTATTTGTGATTTATTATTTGCCAATACTCCGGACAGTTTTTGAGACCGAGGCTGAAACCCTTATTCTACCGTTAGCATTTGACCTCACTGAGAAGGCCCAAACCCGCATTCTGCCGTTAGTGATTGAAAACTGTCCGGACTATTGATTTGCACGAGTGCCGTTTGCACAAGCAGCTAGCCATTTGATAAGCTAAAGGCGTAATGTCATTGCTCAACATCGGTTTCCCTGAAAAAGTTTATTGATAGCGATCGCCATTTTCCCCAATTCTCTCTCACTATCTCACTCTCCAGCATTCTCCGTCACTTTCTCCACGGATAAACTTAACGCCTCCGCCACTTGTTCGGCACTCAAACCCATTCCCAACAACCGGGGAATTGCATCCCTTCTTGCCTGAAATTCAGCTTGTCGTGCCTGTTCTGCACTCTCGGCCCTTTCCCGCTGTTGTTCCCCTCGCAATCTCTCTAATTGAGCTCTTTCATCGCCAATCAACAGCAAATTACCTTCCTCGTCCCACCAGCGCAGCCAAAGCATGGTTTGATTTTGATAACTGCCTTGCCAAAGTCCCAATTCTACGCCTAAAGGTGCAATGGGAAAATGACCGCGCTGATTGAGTTCTAACAGTTGATAATACCCGTCAATCAACCGATAAACTTCTAATCTGCCATTATTAACTTGGTAGATGCCGTAATAGGGAATTCGCATCACCCGCTCGTAAACCCAAAACTTTCCCGGTTTCGTTACCATCCCTTCATCTGAGCGCGATAAAGGAGTACGATCGCGCTCTTCATCCCCGTTCCCGCTGGCAAATTCCAAAGCAATTAATGGTGCTATGTGTTCTCGCCACAGCACGTAGGAACGGCGAATTTGACCGTCTAAATTAGGAGGTACATTGGGAACATAAAACCAATCAGGAGCTTCTGCACCTTTTTCCGGCGGCTCGGTTTCTCGCCAGTAAATGCCGCAGTCTTGACCGATCGCATATTGTCCGTCAGGATGCCGCTGTTGCAAAATTTGCCCGATCGAATCTGTTAAAATTAAACTCTGCGGATGCTCCTGAAAATTTTTTACAAAAGTACCGTCTGACTCTGGTAATTTAGTGTGATCTGGAAAAGCAGGAGGTAGAACAACGCGGTTA
>JAICRN010000605.1 GCA_025937335.1 Microcoleus sp. TY_ISSM_2_bin.22 | reverse complement strand
TTCTCAAAGCGATCGCAAACATACGTGAATCAGCTTTTTGACTCCTAACTAATCATCGCCGATCGCAATAGTTGTTAAACCAGATTTGGTATGGTGTAGGGTGCGTGACTCTCCAGATATAAACGGAGGACACCGCGAGTGCCTAAGTCCCTACCACGATCAATTATAGGGACACGGCAGTGCCGTGTCCTCGCTTATCATTCCGGTGCAGCCGGAATTGATATTAATTGAGCAACTAGAAAGTCACGCATTCTACTGATTTACTCAACGGGGCAGCAAATGTAGAATCCGCTGAAGGGGAATTTCTACCCAATCCAAGCGGTAATTGAGTTCGTATACCAGTTCGGCAACCACTTTTTCTAAGATGTAAGCATCGAGCAAAACTTGCAGTTCCGGGATAGATTTTGGCAAGAAATTTGCATCTGCTGCTGTCGCCAAATAACTCTTGACAAAAGTCAGGCTAACCCAGCGATGCCAAACATTCGCCCACTGCTGCATCTCCGGGAGATTTTCAGGGCGAATCATGCCGCTTTCTACTTCTTTGCGGAGTGCCAAAGTAACGGCGTAATTAAAAGATTGCAGCATTCCCGCAACATCTCGCAGGGGCGACCTTTTCATCCGCCGCTCGCTTAAGGGTCGATTCCGTTCTCCTCCGAAATCAATAATTACGAAGTCTTTGCCTGTATAAAGAACTTGCCCGAAATGAAAATCCCCGTGACAGCGAATTCTATCAGCCGTGATTCTCAAGTTCAAAATAGACTTGAAACGTTCCATCAGCAAGTCTTCGCGGTTGAGCAGAGTTTGTGCCAATTTTTGGGTGGCAGGTGGCAGGTGGGACAGCCGTTTTTTTAGTAGCAGCAAAGTCCTTCCTGCTAGATTTCTCATCTGTTGATAGATCGAACGCTGGTAAAATGATGTGAAGTTTTCTGGGGCAAAAGCGGGATTTTCTATGTCAGAAGCTAAAGCGAGGTGAAGTTCGGCTGTCCGCTGACCTAAAAGTTCTGCTGACGCTAAGTAAGAGCCGATGAGTTCCCGAGCTAAGGCGGGAATTTCTAGGGATAAATCGGCTACTAGCGAGTTGGACGGCCGCTGCATTTGTGCAGTCAAAGTGCTCGGTAAATAATTTTCGGGGGAAGTTGATAAATTATCGCCGGAATGCTTTGCTTCTACTGTCATTACTTGCTCGAAATAGTCGCGCAGTGTGTCTAATGTATAAGACCAAGCGTCTATGCTGTCGGGGATTAATTTTTGTAAGATTCCGACTGTAACGACTTGTTTTCCTTGGGTGTGATATTCCAATGATCCGGCAATTGGAGCGTAGTGTTGAATCGAGTTGCGTTCTGTTAAAAAGCGCCCGATTTCTAATTCGGGGTTGATGCCTTCCTCGACTTTTCGCAATATTTTCAGGACGAAGCGGTCGCCGTAACCTGCGGATGTATTGCTTTGTTCTTTTTTGAACAGGTGAGGTTCGAGGTGGGATAAATCTTGTTCTGAGCTGAATGGACTGTCGGCAATTCCTACCAGTTGACCTGCTGTACCTGTGTAACTGCGAGAACTGGCGATCGCCCCCAGCAACGCGCTCAGGAAACCTTTGTCGCCCGCAGCATCAAATAGTACCCCGACTTCGTTGGTTTCTGGGAAGTGCAGGCGCGCGATCGCCCGCTCGTCCGCATCGCCTTTCATCTCTTCCCAACCTAAAGGCAAAACGTAAGTTTCCGGCATACCTTCAGTATAATTTAACTGCAAAAACAGAATGTAAACTGTAGATTGCTCCCCCGCAATATCTTTAATTTCAACAGGCACAACTTCACTTATTTCTAATGATTGAGTTGTCCTGTCTTTACCGATAAACCAGCGACTGGATCGCAAGTAATTCGGCAAAATAGAGAGCAGCATATCGCTTAACTGACTTGTAGCAAAAGCGGTTTTCCAATTGCCGATGACCGCCAAACTCGGCAAGTCTGTCTGATAACCGTGCAACGAAAAATCTTCTTGTTGAACAGTCAGAGTAAACCAGTAAAATGTGTGAGGACTCAAGCTCAAAAAGTAAGGCGACTCGCCCACCGCCGGAAACTCTGTGCGACCGAAAATCTCCACTGGAACAGCACCTTTAAAGGGCGAAAGGTCTAATTCTGCCGTCTGGACGAAGCGCGACAAATTAGCCACTACGAGGATGTGTTCGTCTTGATAAGTGCGTACAAAAGCTAAAACTTTGCGATTTTCCGGGTACAGAAACTCGCAAGTTCCGCGGCCGAATGCCTGGAAGCGCTGCCTAATTGCAATTAGGCGTTTCATCCACCACCAAAGAGAACTCGGATTCGCCCGCTGCGCTTCCACGTTAATAGATTCGTAGTGATATTCAGGGTCAACAATTGGCGGCGCGTAAAGCCGCTGCGGGTTAGCACGGCTGAAACCGGCATTGCGATCGCCGCTCCACTGCATCGGAGTTCTCACCCCGTTGCGATCGCCCAAATATATATTGTCTCCCATGCCAATTTCATCGCCGTAGTAAAGCACCGGCGTACCCGGAAGAGACAGCAGCAAAGCATTCATCAACTCGATGCGACGGCGGTTATTTCCCATCAAAGGAGCCAAGCGGCGGCGGATGCCCAAATTAATTCTCGCCTGAGTATCTTGAGCGTAAACCCGATACATATAATCTCGGTCTTCATCACTCACCATTTCCAGCGTCAATTCATCGTGATTCCGCAAAAATAAGGCCCACTGACAGTTATTAGGAATATGGGGAGTTTGCTGGAGAATGTCGCTAATTGGGAAGCTATCTTCCATATACAAAGCCATAAATAAACGCGGCATCAGCGGAAAATGAAAGTTCATGTGACATTCATCCCCAGCAGCGTAATATTCAACCGCATCCTCCGGCCACTGATTCGCCTCAGCCAGCAGCATCCGGTTCGGGAATTTCTCATCTACGTGCTTGCGCAATTGCTTGAGGAATACGTGAGTTTCGGGCAGGTTTTCGCAGTTAGTACCTTCGCGCTCGTACAGGTAAGGCACGGCATCCATGCGCAGTCCGTCTACTCCCAGTGCCAACCAGAAATCTACCACATCTAAGATGGCTTGGCGGACGGCCGGATTGTCGTAATTCAAATCTGGTTGGTGGGAATAAAAACGGTGCCAGTAATAAGCTTTTGCTACCGCATCCCAAGCCCAATTAGATGTCTCAAAATCTTGGAAAATAATCCGAGCATCTTGATATTTTTCCGGGGTGTCGCTCCACACGTAAAAATCTCTTTCATTACTGCCTTTCGGGGCGCGGCGCGATCGCTGAAACCAAGCGTGCTGGTCGGAAGTGTGGTTGACAATTAACTCAATAATGACTCGAATTCCCCGCTGGTGCGCTGCTTCTAAAAGGTCTTTAAAATCCTCTAATGTGCCGTAAATCGGGTTGACGGTAGTATAGTGAGATGTATCGTAGCCGTCGTCTCGGAGCGGCGAGGGAAAAAATGGCAGTACCCAAATTGCTGTTACTCCCAAGTTTTGCAGGTAATCCAATTTTTCTGTCAGTCCTCTAAAGTCGCCGATGCCGTCTGCATTGCTGTCGGCAAAAGCGCGAACTGGCACTTCGTAAATAATCGCGTCTTTGAACCACAAGGGGTCGTTATTTAACATTGAGTTTGGCATAATTTTTAGGGTTGATTGGTAATTGGGAATTTGTACTTA
>JAICRN010000316.1 GCA_025937335.1 Microcoleus sp. TY_ISSM_2_bin.22 | reverse complement strand
TTTCTGGTGGAAGTTTGGACGAATACGTCGCTAATCAGCGGGCCTGGGGGAAGGCTCAGAAGTCTCACTTCTCCGATGATTCCACTTGATTGTAAGTTGGATTTTTCAGTGTAAATTTCTGTGGGCCCCATGATGACGGCTTTTTCCTTTTCATCGGAGACTGCCAGCACTAAAATAGATAGGGTATTTTGACCGGGTTTTGCTGCTTTGGTAATGTCAACATTGCCGTAAGGCCATTCGATTTGACCGCAGTTAACGCCGTTGACAAAGATGACTGCATCGGTGCTGACTCTGGCTAAGTCGATAAAGATGCGGCGGTTTTTCCAGTTTTCGGGAATGTTGGCTGTTTGCTGGTACCAAGCTTTTGAGAGTTGTTTGCTGTTGAAGTTTTCCCAATCTTTGCCGGTGCCGCGAGTGATGATTCCCGGTACGAATTCGTTGTTTTCTTCTTGCCAGTCTCCGGGAACCCAGATGGAGCCCCAGCTTGGGGAGGCGGGGGGGTTTTGGGGGTCGCCAACTGCGGGGACAAATTGCCAAGTTCCGTTGAGATAAATTTGATCGCGTTTGTTGTCGATCGCCCCGACGGCCGCGATGGTAAGATTGGGAAAGCCGATCGATATCGCTGAATTGCTCGCCGAGTTAGGATTTTGAAGGGCGTAACCGATGAATCCGAAGACGGTGACGGCTGCGAAAAATAATCCGATAATTTTTGCCAGCTTGTGATTCACTTTAATTTACTCCCAGAAATCGGCCGCTCAAATTTGTCCTTTCATTCATAATAAACTGCTGCACAGATAAATTACTTGGTTTCGACGACTGGAGAAAGACGGAGAGTGAGAGAGTGCGAAAAATCTTCCTTTTTCCCTCAAAATCAATCTCTTAAATCCGTTAAATTTGTTCAACAATCCGTTGGCGAAATTCTTGCTTCTTCCTTCGCCAAATCTGTCTCGGGGAAGATGACAGACCCAAACTAATGTGTTTGTATATAGAAAAACAAATAATTAGTTGTAACAATGTTGTTTTATCGGCACAAGAACTAGCGCGAGCGTGCCATCGCTACAGGTCAACAAAAATGAGTCGCTTTCAGGTCTTGCCCTTACCCATTAAATCTTACAGCATTGCTACATTTAGCGCCGGCACGGCATTACTGCTGACAACACTGCTGACAACTGTGTTACTGTTGGCACTCAAGGCAACTCCTGCAATCTTACTTTTTGCTGCGGCAATGGTTAGCGCTTGGTATGCTGGCTTAAAGTCGGCCGAACACGAACTAGAAATAGAACGCAATATTATTTCCAAAGTAGTTGACACGACGGCTTGCTTGATTGTAGTTCTCGACAGCCAAGGACGGATTGTTCGCTTCAACCAAGCTTGCGAAAAAACCACAGGATACTCGACATTAGAAGTTCTCAATAAATATGTTTGGGATTTGTTTTTAATTCCCGAAGAAATAGAGCCAGTTCAAACAGTCTTTACCCAACTCGGCACCGAACAATCTTACAGCGAATATCAAAATTATTGGCGCACCAAAAACGGCGACAAGCGCTTCATTTCTTGGTCGAATACTGTGAGCATTAATAGCGAGGGTTTGGTAGAATATGTGATAGCAACTGGCATCGATATTACTGACCGCAAAGAAGCAGAAATAGCCCTAGCTTTATCCTACGCTAACCTAGAAAAATGCGTCAAAGAGCGCACAGAAGAACTGACAGTAGCTAAAGAAGCGCTGCAAGCTCAAGAAGAACGATTTCGCTGTTTAAGTTCCTGTTCGCCGGCCGGCATTTTTATGGCAGATTTTGAGGGGCGCTACACCTATGCAAACCCTCGCTGTCAGGCTATTTGCGGGTTGAGTTTGGCAGAACTTTTAGGAGACGGTTGGGAGAATTGCATTCACCCGGAAGACTGCGATCGCGTATTGGCCCGATGGCTGGATTATACTCGGGAAGGTGGGGAATATGCGATCGAATATCGCCTGCAAACACCAGAGGGGATTGTGCGCTGGATTAACGTTTGTTCCTCGCGGATGTTCTCCGACTCCGGCGAACTCATCGGATACGTGGGCACGGTGAGAGATGTCACGGAAAGACAACAAGCGCAAGCAGCTTTGGCAAGCAGCGAACAGCAACTGAGAACGCTGCTAGAAAATACGCCAGATGTAATTATCCGCACTGACAAAGATCTGCGTTATATTTATGTCAATCAAGCAGTTGCAAGAAGCCAAGGAAAACCAATTTCATTCTTCCTGGGTAAAACCAGTCAAGAAATAGGAATGCCGCCGGAAGTGTGCCAGATATGGGATGAAACCCTGCACAAAGTGTTAGAAACAGGTCGAGAAGAAATTATCGAATTTCAGGCTTTTTCAACCAACGGCATCAGAACTTATCAATCCCGCGTAGTTCCAGAATTTGGCAAAGACGGCGTACCAGAATCGGCATTAATTGTCGCCCGAGATATCACAGAACTCAAACTTGCAGAAACTCAAAGATTGCAGTTAACAATCGAGCAAGCAGCGAGAGAAAAAGCGGAAATTGAACAGCAGCGATCGGCATTTTTAGCAGAAGTCAGCAAAATTCTGGCTGCTGCGTTTGACGGGGAAACGGTGCTGCAAAAGGTAGCAGAATTAGCAATAAATTCGATCGCCGACGGGTGCTGCATTCATTTGACCGAAACCGACTCAAAAGTGCGTCTAGTCGCTGTGGCTCACGCAGAACCCTCTACGGTTGAGACTATTAATAACTTCAGCATCCGAAGTCCGATCGCCGACAATGCTGTTAACGGCTATCCGCTGGTAATCCGCAGCGGAAAATCCGAACTAATTGCCGAAGTGGATGAGGAAATTTTAGCAGCAGGAGCCGAAAATGCAGCAGAAATGGAAATATTGCGATCGCTCAATATCGGATCTCACGCTTGCGTACCGCTGAGGGCTCGCGGGCGCGTCATGGGTTCCATCACTTGCTTTACCTCGAAGTTGGGCCGCCGCTACAGTGCAGGAGACATGGCAATGCTAGAAGATTTAGCATATCGCGTGGCGATCGCCCTCGACAACGCCAGACTTTACGCAGAAGCGCAGCAAGCACTATCTCAAACATCGGAATCCTTTGCCTTAATTGACGCGCTGTTAGAAGCATCTCCCCTAGCGATTTGCTTTCTCGATCGCGAAATGCGCTTTATCCGTATCAATCAAGTATTAGCAGAACTCCACGGTTTGCCCGCCGAACAGCATCTCGGTCAAGACTGCCGCCAAATGTTCCCAGAATTCGCAGCTAAATTTGCGCCGATAATTCAGCAAGTTTTAGAAACCGGTCAGCCTGTTTTAAACGTAGAAATTAGCGGCGAACCTCAGGGAAAACCGGGATATTTCGGTTACTGGCTCGCCAACTACTACCCCGTTAAAAATGAAAGAGGAGAAATAATCGGAATCGGCCTAATTATCACAGATATTACCCCAGCAAAACAAACAGAGTTAGCTTTGCGGGAAAGCGAAATGCGCTGCCGCAGCGTGGTAGAATCTAACATGATCGGCATCGGTTTCTGGGATGTCAGCGGCGAAGTTACTGACGCTAACGACGCCTTGCTGGAAATGATCGGATATACGAGGGAAGACTTAGTTTCGGGACAGATCCGCTGGAGGGAACTAACGGCGCCGGAATATCTAGAACTCGATCGCATCGCCATCGCGCAAGTCGAAGCATCAGGAAGTTGCGCGCCTTTTGAAAAAGAATACCTCCGCAAAGACGGCACCCGCTTCCCAGTTTTAGTCGGCGGCGGAAACTTCAAAGAATGCAAAGAAAAAGGATCATTCTTCGTACTAGATATCACCGATCGCAAACAAGCCCAAAACCAACTTCGAGAAAACGAAATACGCATTCGCCGCCAACTAGCAGAACTCGACTTAGTTTACAACACCACACCAGTCGGGCTGTGCTTTCTCGATACCAATTTGCGCTACATCCGCATCAACGAATGCCTCGCTGCCATCAACGGCCGATCGATCGCAGAGCACCTCGGGCGTACCGTTAGAGAAGTGATTCCCGAAATGGCCGATATTTTAGAGGCGATTTATCACCAAGTGCTGGCGACGCAAACCCCCGCGACCGACTTGGAAATTAAGGGCGCAACCAGTCAACAGCCGGGAGTTTTGCGGGACTGGCAAGTCAGCTTTTACCCCGTGAACGATGAATCGGGAACACTGCTGGGAGTCAGCACCGTGGTTGCCGAAATAACCGATCGCAACCAAGCAAAACGAGTAATGCAGCAAAGCGAAGCCATATTCCGGCGGCTGTTCGAGTCCAATATTTTCGGAGTTGCGATCGGCGATTTTAGCGGCCGCATCGCCTACGCCAACCAATCCCTGCTCAACATGGTCGGCTACACCCGCTCAGACTTGCTCTCCGGTCAAATGCGGTGGGACAGAATGACCCCCCCCGAATACCTGCACCTCGACGCCGTGGCGGCGCAAGAACTGCGGGATCAGGGAGTCGCAACTCCTTTCAAGAAAGAGTACATCCGCAAAGATGGCAGCCGCGTGCCGATTCTGATGGGGGGGACGACCCTGTGCCCGGACGATCGCGAACCAGAGACGATCGTCGCATTCTACATCGACTTGACCGAGATATCGCGGGTGGAAGCAGCACTCAAAAACAATCAAGAACGCCTGCAAATCGCTCAGCAAGCAGGCAAAATCGGAACTTTTGAATGGAACGTCCAAACCGGCGATCTCGCGTGTACGCCGGAGTTAGAGGCGTTGTACGGGCTGCCGGTCGGCGGTTTAGACAGCTATCAAACTTGGGCCCAAATGCTGCATCCAGACGATCGCGCTGTTACCGAACAGCAGGTAAAAGCTGCGGGGGCTTCCGGGGAGGAAATAAATATTGAGTTCCGCATTTGCCGCCCGGACAACAGCGTGGGCTGGATTGCTTGCAGGGCTAAGGTGTTTCGGGACGATCGCGGTTTGCCTTGGCGGACGATCGGGGTGAACGTCGATATCAGCGATCGCAAACAAGCAGAAGCCGCGCGATCCCAAATCAATCAAACTTTGGAAGCCTTGATCCGCGCTTGTCCCCTAGCAATTACCGTTTTGAGTACCGACGACGGCACTGTGAAAATGTGGAATCCAGCCGCCGAGAGGATTTTTGGCTGGTCAGAATCCGAAGCCGCAGGTCAATTCGTGCCCAGCGTTCCAGCAGACAAGCGGGAGGAATTCACAGCGAACTTGAAAAGAATTCGCGCAGGAAACGCGATCGCCGGCATGGAAACCCAGCGCCAAAGGAAAGACGGCAGCTCGATCGACATCAGTTTGTGGGCAACTCCAGTCCGCGACAGCAACGGCAACATCAACTGTATGTCGATCGTCGCCGACATCAGCGATCGCAAGCAAGTCGAGGCCCAACGCGCTCAGTTGCTCGATCGCGAACAGGCCGCGCGGGCCGAAGCAGAAGCGATCAACCGCCTGAAAGACGACTTTCTCGCCACTCTTTCCCACGAACTGCGCACGCCTTTAAATGTGATTCAGGGCTGGGCGCAGAGGCTGCGCACCCGCCCGTACACGGAAGAAGATTTAGCTTGCGGTTTGGAAGCGATCGAGCGTCAGTCGAGGGTGCAGACACAGGTAGTAGAAGATTTGCTCGATGTTTCCCGGATTATTCAAGGCAAGCTGGATCTGAAACCTGGCTGGTTCATCATGAGAAAGACGATCGAGGTGGCTCTGAATTCAGTTCGTTTCGCCGCCGAGGCCAAGTCTGTTACCGTTTCGTCGGAATTTGACCCCAAAGTCGGCCTGATGTGGGGCGACGCGCAGAGGTTGCAGCAGGTAGTGTCGAATTTGCTGACTAACGCCGTGAAATTTACGCCTTCTGGAGGAACTGTGGAAGTGCACTTATCTGCGGTAGCTGTTACCAATTCCCAAGACTTCGGCTACCCTCAGCACAAGGTCCCAATTCCCAATTGCGTGCAAATTACTGTCAGGGATACCGGAAAGGGCATTTCCCAAGAGTTTCTGCCCTACGTGTTCGATCGCTTCCGACAAGCAGACGGATCGCTTACTAGGGCTGACAGCGGTTTGGGACTGGGATTGGCAATCGTCCGGCACTTGGTGGAACTCCACGGCGGTACTGTGACTGCCGAAAGTCCGGGTAAAAACAAGGGTGCGACATTTACGGTGAAACTGCCGGTCAAAAAGCGTCGGAGTCAGCAGCCGCAGTTGAGAGGAGAAAGGAAATCCCATTCAATGCGTCCGGGTATTTTGGCTGGTTTAAAGGTGGTGGTGGTTGACGACGAACCCGACAACCGCCAGTTTTTGATGGTTACACTCCAACAGTGGGGGGCGACTGCGACTGCGGCTGCTTCGGCTGCGGAGGCGATCGACATTTTACAGCAGTCGCCGCCGGATATTTTAGTCAGCGATATCGGTATGCCCGTTGAGGACGGCTACTCGCTGATCCGCAAAGTGCGATCGTCCGAATCCGACCAAATCAAGCGCTTGCCGGCTGTGGCGCTGACAGCTTATGCTAGCGAACAAGGCCGCGATCTGGCGATCTCCGCCGGTTACAACGAACACTTAACAAAGCCGATCGATCCCGCTCTCTTGGCCGCCGTTTTAGCCAAGTTAACAAATTTGCAGTAGGGCGATCGGCGAGATCTTGCCAACTCCGACCAAAAATAATTTAGTGACAAGTCCCCGGATTTATCAGGGATCAATCCTTCAATCCTCCAATCCTTCAATCCTTCAATCCTTCAATCCTTCAATCCTTCAATCTAAAATCTAAAATCGCTTGACTGCGA
>JAICRN010000048.1 GCA_025937335.1 Microcoleus sp. TY_ISSM_2_bin.22 | reverse complement strand
ATATTGCTAAGCCGTTTCAAGTCGAAGAAGTATTAGCTCGTGTCGAAACTCACCTAACCATCCGACGGTTGCAACAAAGCCTCCAAGAACAGAATTTACGTCTCTTGAGAGAAATGAAAGAACGCCAACGTCTCGAAGCATCCCTCTTTGCCGAAAAAGAACTTGCTCAAGTGACGCTCCAATCGATTGGTGATGATAAAATTTTGTTAAGAATGCTCGACGAAAACGAAGAAAGCGTGGCTCCCAATGAGTTGATTCTCGCCGCCGAGCGTTAGGGCTGGATAATCAAGAGCGATTGTTGTGGGGGAATCGAAACTTTTTGATTGAATTATCATAATTTATCGGGGCTAAAACTTTTTATTAAAGACTTGTATACGAGCAATATTTCTGGCGCTAGCAGTCGAGTTTTTTTTTATTTTTATTGTTCCATTTTATCCCGTTTTCGATGTTGAGGTCGCGGTCTCTGGTGTGAGTTACCGCACTTTTTTAGGTATTCCTATCCTCAGAGTTTTGCGACTTGTTCTCTCCCGGTTTTTTGGGCGATCGCACCCTCTTCCTTCAGAATTACCACGGCGAACCGATCATGGTAAAAGCGGCCCAATAATAAGGATGCGACAAATTTCGATCGCCCCGGGCGGTCAACTCCGACGGTAAAGGCAGAGCTTGATTTTTGCCCGATCGTACCAGATAACCATCTTGCAACCGCACTTCTCCCCGCAGCATCGCCAACTGCGCTTGCCGCAAAGCCTCAGCCTTAATCGGCGCTGTACGCAACTGCTGGTAAAACTCAGTCATCAGCCCCAAAGTAGCGACATCGCTGACATACCACAAACTCGCCAAAGCCGATTTTACCCCCGCGTGCACCGCCAGCCCCGCAAACCCAACTCAGCTTGTTCGTCTCCCACCGCCGTAGTACAGGCACTCAAAACCAACAACTCCACCTGCGGGTTAGATAACTTCAACTGATCCAACTGATTCAACTGCAACTTAGTATCCCAAAACTGAATGTAAGAATTTTGGGCACCCCCAGGCTGAAAATCGCCGTGAGTAGCTAAATGAATAATTTTGTATTGCGGTTGATTGCGCTTGTCCTTCAAATTTGCCAAAGTAAAAGCTTCATTGAGAAAAGACGAACCCGGCCAAATCTTGCCCACAATTGTCGATATTTCCAGCGGCACTGCCGGCAAAGGATTTTGCTCGTATTTGGCCGGAAAATTCGACGCACCCATCGCCAAAACTTCAGAACCCTTAACATCGGCATAGCGAGTATCAGTTAAACTCAAACTCGGAATCAGCCCCAAACTGTACTTTTCTACCAAAAACTGCTTGCCGTCGTAAAGAGCAGCCAAAGGCAAAGTCCGCAAACCGCCATCCATCGAAAACACCAAAGTGTCAATCTTGTTAGCATCCAATTCCGGTTGCAGCGGTGCAATTAACCACTGGTAAAGTTCCTCGGCAGGTTCCTTGTAATCAGCAGCATTCAATCTCCTGGGAGTTCTGATAGCATTAGTGAATTCTTTAGCAACTTGCAGAACTCTCTCGCGGCTTGCAGGCACGCTTTTAAAAACATTTTTGCCGTCTGGCAATAACAACACAAGTTCTAAATGTTTGTCTTTTGCCCACACGTAAAGGATGGCGGGTTTAACTCCAGTCAACCGATTGACACTGCTGAGAGTATCTCGAATACTTTGCTGCGTGACCGACTTTTGACCGAGATTGCCCCCAAAGTAACGTTCAAATTCCTGCCCCTGAGTTCTATCCCTTTGCTGCACTGCGTCGATCGGATTTATTTGCCCGATCGAACTCGATCGAGAAATCTCAGGAACCCTCACATTCCCGATACTCCCTGCACTCACCCCGCTCGCCGGCTTCTGTCCAGTTGCCTGCCTGCTGCCGTTTTCTGTAGCAGCAGGCGCACCCTGATTGTCTGTTAACACCGACTGCGACAGCAATACCGAGCCGGTCGCCGTCTCGTTCGACCCCGCCTCAACAGACGCAGCAGCAGGTTCTGGCGAGACATTTGTGTTACTGCTCTTTGGCGCAGACGCTGCGGGAGGGAGACTCACCTGAGTCACAATTTGTTGAGAATTGTCTGTAGTTTTTAGTGCCACGCTGCTAGTTGGTGCCGGACTCGACACGATCGCCAGCGGCCCGATAGTAGTTGAGGAGGTGGCAGCATTCGACTTCGAGTTTCCCGTCTCAACAGTCGCCACGGTGCAAGTTCCCGACGGGCAAGTGCTTTGAGAGAGGGTCAGCGAACCCGATCGAGCCAGCCCGTCTGTAGAAATGCTGACCTCGGCGCGATCGGCAGCCGTTCCCGTTCCCGCAGCCCGAAACGCTCCCCCAGCATCGATTTCCACATCGCCGCCCGTATTGCCGCGAGCTTTGATCGAAACAACTTCAACATCTTTCTGCCCGGTAATTTTGCTCGAACCCGCAGTTCCCGATTGCGAACTAGAGTTGATCACCCCTGTAACGATCCGGCCCGGCGCTGCAATCGAGATATCTCCCCCGCTTTTGGCACCAAAAGCATCGATGTTGCCCGTTTCTACCGCACCGGCGCTGCGAATATTGATAGGGCCCGCCACCCCGGAAGTTGAGCGAGATGAAACCGTACCAGCAGTCAACTTGCCTTGACTGCTAGTGATGTTAATCCCGGCAGTCGAGGTAACGTCTCCGACGGCTACAGTACCGCCCATCAGAGAGATCGTGGCGTTATCAGTTCCGACGATCGCACCCGTTCCCACGATCGCGCCGCTGCCAGAGGGCGATTGAATCGTCGTCGGATCTTGAAATGTCACCGTCACTGGCGTTGAATTTGGCGTTGAATTTGGCGTTTCAGAAGCAATCGAGATCGTAGCGCTACCGTCAGCGCGCCCGATCGCGATCGAAGCAAACCCATTCCGAAAAGTGCTCAATTCAGCAGCACTCAAGTTCAGAGCATCGGTATCGCCAGAACCTTCAATTACAATATTTTGACTGGGATCGGCCTGTTGCAGCACCAGATTGCCGTTGCTGGCGATCGAATTGTTGCCACCGGTCAAGTCAATATCGTTCCCGGTTAAAGTAATATTGCCCGGTGTTTTCGAGCCGCCAGCTTGGATCGCCCCCGCAGTGACTCCCTTGGGCCCCGTCAGCGTCACATTCCCCGCGCGATCGCCCCTCGTGTCGATCGCCCCTGCAGTCACCGTGCCCTGTGCGGTAACGCTAACATCTCCCGCCTCCGAGTGTGGCACTTTGGCAGAATTGACAGAAGTGTTGATGGTGGGGGCAGTTCCAGTACGTAGCTGACCGGTTGTGACATTGCCCGCAGTGCTGGCGATGCGAATTTCCTGATTGTGGGTAGTGATATTTCCGGTTCTGATATTGCCGTCAGCTTTGAGATTAATGGAGGCATTGTCGGCCCCTGTTAAGGAATTTGTGGTAGTGATTGTTCCCAAACCCGCCGGCGATTGAATAATTAGCGGGTCATAAAATGTAAAATCGTTGGCAATCAGAATCGAACCGATACCGTTACTGCGGCCGATCGTAATTCCAGCAAATCCATTTTGCAAACTTCCGAGGTCGCTTGCCGTCAGATTCAAATAAATATTAGTGCCGACATCTCCAGAACCGCCGATCGCAATATTTTGACCTGAACTCCAAGGTTGCAGTACCAAAAAGCCTGTGCCGCTGACTGAATTTTTTGCACCAGTCAAATTAATTTCATTACCAGTCAAAGTAACGTTTCCCGATCCCCCTGCGATCGAGCTCACTCCCAGAACACTCTGAGCTGTCAAAATTACATTTCCCGTCGCTTCCGGGCCGCTGGCATCAACTTTTTGGGCGGTTACGTTCAGGCCTTCCAGTAAAATATTCCCGCTGCTGCCGGTGCTGGGATTCGATGAAGAAATATTGTTGGCAACGGTCGATCCCTGACTAATTAAACTAATATTTCCGCCGTTGCTCGACAAATTGCCCGCAGTAATTTTATTTCCCGAAATGGCGATCGCACCGCCAGCCGTGCTAATTGTATCTCCAGAATTCATCGAAAAAACACCCGCCCCGCTGCGATCGGCATCTGCTTTCAATGTCACCGAACCAGTAGTTGCTTGAAAGCTCAACTTATTGTCCGCCAAATCAGCAATTGTAATATCGTTGAGCGCTTCGAGAACCACATTTGATGTCGCCGACATACTTTCCAAAGCTCTAGCCGAAATTGTCAGCGAAGGCTCCGAATTGTTTTGCTGTGGAGATGGCGTTCCTGTTGACAAAATATTATTGTTAGCAATTATTGCCGCATCGCCGGTATCTTCTGAGGAATCTGTAATTAAAATATTCTCTGGATCTAACAGCAAAGTCCCCAAACCGTTTGTCCCGGAAGTATCGACAGTACCGTTAAAAATCAATCTTTGCTTGCCCGAAACTTCCACAAACCCGCCAACACCTGCGGTTTCCGTTGCAGAAACGCCATTGGCGCTGATGCTGCCCAAAAATGCTGTGGTGTTGTCCGCCCAGACAAAAACTCTGCCGCCGTTGCCTGATTGAGTTGCGTTGGCTGCGATCGAACTTTTGCCATCCACGTAAGTCATCCTGGCATTCGGCACGCTTCCCTCGCCTCGGTAATCTCCCCCGATCCGCACCGTTCCGCCGCCCTCGGGCCCGGAAGCCTCAATCTTCGCTCCCAACAGCCCTACCTTGTCGCCCAACACGTTGACGCTTCCTCCCGCGCCCCCCCTGGCAGACACGTCCGCATCGCCCGCTACCAGCGCAGTTCCACCACCTGCAGGCCCTGTTTGGCCGCCTGTGAGCACGACTTCACCTCGAGCGTTCGTAGTTATACCCGTAGCGTTAGCCACGCCGGGGCCCGAAAGCAGCCGAGGTAAACTCTGGGGAGAGAAGGGAAGAGCTTCCGAACCCGAGACTCCCGCAGCCGGAGAAACTTCTAAACTCAGCAAAAGTCCGTTTTGACTGAACCGCACCAGATTTTCGCCCGGGACAGCCGCCACAGTAATTTGACCGCCCGGGGCTGAAAGTTTGCCCGTACTGATGACCGTACCGCCCAGCAAAGTCAAATTTTGCCCGGTTCCGACAGCCAAGTTACCCGCATTGACAATACTCCCCGGCTGTGTGCCAAAAACAAAAGCATTCGGCGTTCCGACTAGGGCTGCGTAGTCGTTCGCCCCCGTACTGTTGAACCAACGGTCATCAAAACCGATACCGCTAGCGGTGGTCGCCAAAAAAGACCCGGACACATCGAGTCGGGCATTTGCTCCGAAGATGATGCCTGCGGGATTCATCAGCAACAAATTAGAATTGCCGCCGCTAACTTGAATTAGACCGTTAATTAAGGAAGCGTCCCCGCCGACAACGCGGCCGAGGATATTTTTAACGGTTGGGTTGGAGATGAAATTGGCAGTTTCACCAGAATTCAGACCGAACCGAGTAAAACTGTGGAACAGATTTGCTCCATCTCTGGAGGGAGTGCCACCTTGAATGTCGTAGCGAGGGGGCGACCCTGTACCTGGGGCGGTGACAGCGGTTCCGGTGCCGTCTGGGGCTGGAGTAATAGATTGTGCTGCTGCAATTTGAGGTTGGGGATAAATTGCGACGAATACCCATCCGCTGGTGTTTTCTTTGAGGAAAAGCAGGTTGGGGGAAAAATCTAATATCCAAAATCCGGCAATGGGAATTGCTGCCAGAATCGACCGCACAGCACGTTGAGCATTCATAAGTTTGCCTCGGTCTAGACCTTGATTCAAGTTTAAAATTGAGATTTTAGGTAAAAAAGAGTCGATCGCACCCCAATGCTGACACTTCCTAACGCTAGTTCTCGATCGCAAATCTTAAATTTTCAGTCTAAATTTGATTGTGTCACCAACATAGCAAAGACTGACAGTAAGTGTCGAAACACGGGAAGTTTAAACAGAGAAAATTATGAGCGATGGAATTGTGCGTCTGATTGGTTTAACTGGGGGCATCGCCACCGGTAAAACCGCTATATCTAATTATCTGAGAGATGCCTGTGGATTTCCGATTTTAGATGCCGATATTTACGCCCGCGAAGCTGTGAACCCCGGTTCGCCAATACTGTACTCTATTGTAGAACGATACGGCGCGGGTATTTTGCTGCCCGATGGCAATTTAAATCGGCCCGAGTTGGGAAATATTATTTTTTGTAACCCAACCGAGCGGAATTGGTTGGAACAACAGATTCACCCTTATGTCCGCCGCCGATTAGTTGAGGAAACTCAAACTTGCATTGCTGCATTGAGTCCGGTATCCCAGGACACACGTGACTTAAGTACAAAAACTCAAGAAACCGGGTTTGTTCACCGTCATCAAAAGCTAGAACGAAGTATTGTTGAAAAAAACTCCGGTCTCTGCGCCCCGGCTGACACGTTAACTTTGGTTTTGGTAGTGCCGCTGCTGTTTGAAGCTAACATGACTGACTTGTGTACCGAAATTTGGGTGGTGTACTGTTCGCCCGCAGTACAGTTAGAACGGCTAATGCAGCGAGACGGCTTGAGTTACGATCGAGCTAATGCCCGCATTAACGCCCAGTTGCCGCTAGCTCAAAAGTGTCAACAAGCGGATGTTATTTTGGACAACTCGTCAACCCTCGATTCGCTGTTCGTGCAGATAGATGCGCAAGTCATTCGATTTTAGATTTTAGATTTTAGATTTTGGATTGACTTGCGCGAGATAAATTCGGGGGCTTGAGGATTTTAGATTTGAGATTTTGGATTGACTTGCGCGAGATAAATCACGTGGCGGGTACCACCTTTGAAATTCTTGGTCAGTCGATGTAAGATTTGAGATTTGAGATTGACTCCGCGATTTTGTGAACGGGCTTTTTTTCCCGAACCGCTTTCGACTCGTCCTTCGGAGCGGCGCGCTAGCCATCTTGACAAAAAGCAATAGCAGAAAAAAAATAAAAAACGTTCACAATTCATTGAAAAATACCATAGCAACCCTTTATGAAGTTATTCTGAAGGAGGAGACATTGCTTGCTTTAAGGAATCTCGTGTACCCAAATATTTATATGTAGGGTCCTGATGACGCGCCTCTGTACTCTGCTATTTTGTCTTTAATTCGAGGGTGGCATCCTAATATCAATAAATTATGAAATTAATCTGAAGATTATTAAAAATTTATAGTTTGCGGGTTTCGTTTCCTTATTTGCCGAGTGTTTCAAGAGGCTGCCAGGGTTTACACCATTTGAGATTTGAGATTTGAGGTTTGAGATTTAAAAATTGGGAATGATTTATAACTACCAGGGTTTGGATCACCGGCCGAGAGTGGCATTGTTTTTTTGTAGATGGTATAGAATTTTGCTGGTTTGCCGCCAGTAGCAGACAACTCGAACTTACGCGCGAACAAGCGAGCTAGATGAGGGGTTTCAGCTGCATTTAAGGAAAAATCACAAAAAGTGTAGTTGCCGTCAATTACTAATTGATGGTTTCGCCGCAATTAATTTTTTTATCCTGATAGCAGAGTACAGACTGCGTATCAAGAAGGGGAAAATACAAACACCAAAATTGATGATGCGCGTTTACTCTTCCATCCTAATGTCAAGCATGTTACTAAGCGGCACCGCAGTTAACGCTCAAAGCTTAGAAACTCGATCGACCTTTTTTGCTCAACACAACTCCGAACCCGAAATTTTAACCGCCGTAGCCGACACTCAGACCTTTTACGCAGATAACGATAAAAATACCCCGCCAGAACGCGGCGAGGGGAGATAAAGCCGAAAAAAGCGATAATTGCAGGGAAGTAGGGGGAGAATGGGAGAATGAAAAATTGGGACAAGAAGAGAAAACTTGAAGATTTCAATTCATGAATTCAGGACTTACGTACTGCTTACCAAAAACCCGATTTTTTAGCCGTATTTGACGACTCAATACCTAATTTTTGACTGTTCCGGTTTTTTGACCAAGCGTACTCAAGATATCACAGGCCACAAACCGGCGCGAAATGTTGCACTGAAAAAATCAAGGTAAAGCGCGAGTAGGAATCTGGCGCTTTACCTTGATTTTTTCAACTTTTGCAGCTTTAATTTTCTTCGGCAGCTTCGCCACCAACCACGACATCGCGAATCCGCAAACTAGGGCCGCCGCAGCCCACCGGCAAACCGCTTTGTCCTGCTTTGCCGCAGCCGCCGGATTCATCCCAGTAGAAATCGTCGCCGATCGCCTCAATATCAGCTAAAGTGCTGAAAACATTACCCGAAAGAGTAACATCCCGCACCGGATTGTCTAGTTTTCCGTCGCGGATCATCCAAGCTTCGCCGGCACTGAAAGTAAACATTTCGCCGTTAGTCATGCCGCCTTGCCAATTGCGCGCATAAACTCCTTCTTTGATACCAGAAAATAAGTCAGCAACTGGCGTGTCACCCCGTTCGATCCAAGTATTCGTCATGCGGACGATCGGCGGATAATGATAATTCAAACAGCGAGCATTGCCAGTAGGCGTTTCTCCCAATTTGCCCGCCGTTTCCCGCGAGTGCAGCCGCCCGACTAAAGCGCCGTCTTTAATTAACTGAGTAGTAGTCGCCGGAGTACCTTCGTCATCGTATAAATAGCTGCCCCGGTGTCCCTCGGGCGCTGCACCGTCGAAAATTTGCAAGTTTTCTGGGCCGAACTGGCGGCCGAGGGTCATAATTTCCAAAATGTCGGGATTTTCGTAGGCCATGTCGGCTTCGGAAAGGTGTCCGAAGGCTTCGTGGACGAATAATCCGGTCAAAATTGGGTCGATGACGACGGTGTAGGTGTTGCCTTGGACGGGGGGTAAGGCTAGGGAATCTACCGCTCTCTGGGCGGCGCTGCGAACTTGAACATCGAGATCGGTTAAGTCTTCGTAAGCTTTGCGGGAACCAGTGGTTTCGCGGCCGGTTTGTACGGTTTCCCCGCTGCGGGCCGTGGCGGCAAACCGCATTTCCATGTCTGCCCAACCTTGTTCCAGCATAGTGCCTTCGGAGGTGGCGAGGATGATCCGCTGGGTGCTGTCGCCGTAGCGCACGGAGATGGTGGCGATGCGGGGGTCAATGCTGCGGAGAATTGCCGCGTAGCGATCGCACAATTGCTTTTTGTCAATTAGGGGAACCAGACGCGGGTCTGTTCCTGTCAGCGACAGCAAGCAAATGTCTTGTACTGGGGTAACAGGTGCCAGAATCGTTTCTTCTTCGCCAATGAGTTTAGCCGCGGCGATGGCTTCTTCGATTCTTTGGGCGAGGGTGGAAAGTCGGTTAAAACTGGCAAAGCCCCAGCCGCCTTTGTGACAAGCTCTGACTTGGCCGCCAATTGAGACTCCTTCGCTGAGGGTTTCAATTTTTTCGCCCCGCAGCAGGATGTCGGTGCCTTCGGCTTCTTCCAGTCGAATTGCCAGATAATCGACTTGGTGGCGGTAGCGTGCCATTAAGTCTGACAGCAGATTTTTCGAGTCGGCGATCGAGGTGGGCATAAGGAAAGCGCGGTGTTTAACTTACTTCATTTTGCACTTTTGTTAGGGCGATCGTGCAAAATATCGCCGCAAGCGCGGAGATTGCGACTTATTGGTACGGTTCTGCCAATATCGTTAGTTGACAAATGTGGATATCCTGTGAGTTAGGAGGAAGGCGCAAGAAATTATGCGGGATTTTTCGATCGTGCTGGTGCTTGACTCCTAACTCCTGAACTTTCCTATACATAAATACTTCACCCTTCATGCCTCCGAAGGTGGGTTTATAACTGTGAATACTTACTTTTTACCGACAATAAGCGAAATTTTAGCCTCCGAAGGCCAAGAAAATGACCTGAGTCTCTTTGATGCTAAGTTGGCGGGAGAAAACAACCGCCATCGGTGTCCTGCCAGCCGTGGGGCTGCTCGGCTGAAAGCCGAACAGGAATGGTACGGGGCGATTGCAGCTTTGAATCAAATGCTCGACCGGCAAAAAGCAGGACAAAAAACAGATGCCGATCAAGCAATTTGTCGATCGACAATCCCCAATTCCTGTCAGGGATTGGTGTTGTCCGGCCCGTCTTCGGTTTTGACTGACCCCGCTTTGGCCAACGGCTTTGCCAATTGGATTTTTACCAGTATTCCCGACAACGATGCTGCTTTGTGGTCTTTTCGGGCTAGACAAACTTTAGCTTTACTGCCGGCGGCTGATGAGCAAATATCTGTGCCTGCGGCGGCCCCGGCTTTGGCTTTGGCGATCGGCGACCCTTTGGCGCACGAGCAGTTTTGTTTGGTTTTAACTGCTAGTTTTAGCCTGGTGATGGTTTTGGGTGAAAATTCTGCGGGAATTCCGGCTTTTCTATTTTCTTTCGACCCGCAAGTAGTCGCCAAAGCTTGGGAAGTTTTGCGGAGCAGGGTGACTGAAAGCGACTGTTTGCTTGTCAATTCTGATGGAAGTTTCAATTTGCCAGTTAGCCAAGTAACTAATAATTCTGCTAAATTAGATGCGCTGTTCGAGCAGTTTTTGCCTGTTGCTCCAAATTATCAAACAGTGATGCAGTTCAGTCGCTTGCTGTTGCATAATTTGCCGGTTGGGAAAGAGGAAGCAGGCAGGGTAAAGGATGAAAGAATTGATGATGGTTTGAACCCGAGGCGTCAAAAGTTATCGGCTGCAGATATCAACTGCAAATCTCCAATTCCTCTGGCTAGTAAAGAGGTGGAATTGCTACAGGCGATCGCCCACGAAGTCCGCACACCTTTGGCTACCATTCGCACGCTGACTCGGCTGCTGCTGAAGCGACCCAAACTCGAGCCTGTAGTGGTCAAGCGTTTGGAAATGATTGATGCTGAGTGTACCGCTCAGATCGATCGCTTCGGTTTAATTTTCCGCGCCGTGGAATTGGAAATGTCGCAAGCTAAAAATTCTGGGGTGCAGCTAACAGCAATGTCACTCGGTGAAGTGCTGCAAAATAGCATTCCCCGCTGGCAAAAACAGGCTGCTGTGCGCAACCACACTTTGGAAGTTATTGTTCCGAAAAAGTTGCCGGCGGTAGTCAGCGATCCGACAATGTTGGATCAGGTTTTAACTAATTTAATTGAGAATTTTACTCGAACTTTGCCATCGGGGAGTCGCATTCAGGTGGAGGTGACATTGGCGGGCGATCAGTTAAAGTTGCAGTTGGAATCGGAACACCTACCTGAAGGTAATGGCGCATCGACTTTTGCGGCTAAGGCGAATTCTCCTTTGCGATCGATCGGGCCTTTGTTGATGGTGCAGCCGGAGACGGGAAGTTTGAGTTTAAATTTGAGCGTGACTAAGAATTTATTTCGGGCTGCTGGCGGGAAGTTGGTAATTCGCCAGCGGCCCCAAAAGGGCGAGGTGATGACGGTATTTTTGCCGCTGCAATAGTTATTAATTATTGGCATAATCTGTAGGGGCGAGTTTAACCAACCATCTATGTCAGAAACGAACAATATAATAAACCCGCCCCAGCCCAACGACTCATGTTAATCTAGGTTATTGGTTGGTGGGGGCGGGTTTTTATTGATTGTTTGTGAGCCTCAAATATTGTTGGTAAAACCCGCCCCTACAGCACGATCGCATTCATCAATTAAAATCTCAACGACCAACTCCGTTCCTTCTCCCTGTGCAGAAATACAACTCATTTTGCCGCCGTGTTTTTCTTCTATAATTTGACGCGCTATCCCCTGAAAAAACCCAGTCCCTTTGCCCGCGTATTTAGTGGTAAATAGATGGTAAAAAATCCGATATTTCAGCTCTTATGAGATTCCGTTTCTGCTATCGACGATAGCAATTTTTACTTGTTCACCTTCTACTTTTGTCAGAATAGTGATTTGATTGGGATGGGCTTGTTGAAAATCGGCAAAATTCCGTCCTTGATTGGATTCTTCATTTATGGGGCTTTTGCAACTGTTTGCGATCGCGGAAACTTCTCTTCCCGAAGGCATACAATAAAGTTAGCACTTGATACATACTTGTAGTTTTTTGTCAATGCGTAAGTCCTATTTGATTGCAAGCCGGACTGTTGATAATTGCGGGCCGCTACACCCAGGGAGCTAGCTTCCTGATTGTCGTCCCTTGATTCTGCTTGACTTCATTTCAAGTCGGCATTATGGAAAAAATACTGATAAACTAGACTGGAGTATCTATCCCAAGGGACTTTGACATTGCATCAATACGACTTTCTATATCGCTTTCTGAAAATGGCTGCTGTCAACGTAGCGTCGAATATTACAATACCCTTATCGGGTGCAATCAGCGTAGCTTTCCTGGGACACCTGTCAAATATTAGTTATTTAGCAGGCGTGGCATTAGGTGCTATTTTGTTTGATTTTCTCTACGAAAGTTGTTCTTTTATCAAGTCAGGAACAACTGCAATTACATCTCAAGCAGTTGGACGAGATGACCGAGAAGCCATACTTCTAGCAGGGCTACAAAATGCTTTAATCGCTTTGGGATTCGGTATGCTTTTTCTGCTGCTGCAATACCCTTTGGGGCAGCTAGGCTTTATGTTGTTGAACGCTACCCCAGATGTGCAACTTGCCGGTATTACTTATTTTAATAGTCGGATTTGGGGAGCGCCTGCGGCTTTCCTCAACTTAGTCTTAGTTGGATGGTTTCTTGGAAGAGAACAAAACCGCAAAGTTCTTTTACTCACTATTATTGGGAATGTTGCTAATATTGCACTGAATTACCTTTACATTGTCCTTTGGGATTGGTCAAGCATGGGGGCGGGATTGTCGCAGGCTATTAGCCAGTATATAACTTTATTTGTAGGACTCGTGATGATATGTCGTGAATTTTCCTTAAAAGAAATAGGTGGTTTAACAGGCAAAGTCCTAAATTTGTCCGCATTTCAAACTGCTTTTGTTCTGAATGGCAATTTATCTGTTAGGTCTATAGTTATCGTATCTATTTTTGTCCTTTTCAATGCTTTTAGCTCAACATTGGGTACTGAGGTTCTGGCTGAAAATGTTTTACTACTTCAAATAGTAGCAATAAGTATGTATATGTGTGATGGAGTAGAATACGCTACTGTAACTTTAATCGGTAATTTTCAAGGTCAAGGAACAACACATAAATTTGTGCCTCTTTTGCAAATTGCATTAGCAACTAATCTGGCGATCAGTTTAGTAGTTGGGCTGGCTGCTGTCTTTTTTCCTGACCCTATCTTTAATCTGTTCACTAGCCATTCAGAATTGATAGAATCCATTAAAATTTATATCCTTTGGATACCAATTGTTGTACTGGGCGCGGGAGTTGCTTATATTCTAGATGGATATTTTTCTGGATTGGGTGAGGGATCTGCTGTACGCAATACGTACTTAGTCAGTGGCTTAGTGGGACTTATCTTTCTATGTTTATCAACCTTTTATTTTCATAGCAATCAGTTTTTATGGTTAGCTTTATCCGTATTTATGTTATCTTGCACGTTGATTTCGGGAATACAGATACCTATGACTTTGCAATCAAATGAGGAAAAGGAGGCTGTTGCCAACTTATAATTTAATTTATCTTGAAAATGTCGCCAAAACTATCATTTTATATTTATTTTTTAGCTTAAATAAATATAAAAAAACACAATTGAAATAAGAAATACAAATGAAATACAGAAAACTGGGTAACAGCGAATTGCATATTTCTGAAATCAGTCTTGGTTCCTGGGGTATTTGTGAGGGTGTAGAACAGCAAAATGCAGAGGCTTGCATTTACAAAGCCTTTGACCTTGGTATTAACTTCATTGACACTTCTAATTCTTATGCGGCTGGTGGCGCTGAGTCATTTCTAGGGGAAGTATTACAAGGAATTGAGCGATCGTCGTATATTCTAGCGACCAAGGTCTTCTTTCCCACGTCACCCACTGACCGAGGACTGTCAGCAGCCCAGATCGGAAAACAAATCGATGCTTCTTTAAACCGATTGCGTACCGATTATGTTGACTTGTATCAATGTCATCGCTACGATCCGAACACACCTTTAGAGGAAACAATGACGGCACTCACTGAGGTAGTGCGTCAGGGAAAAGCTCGTTACATCGGCTTTAGCGAGTGGAGTCCAGAGCAAATTCAAGCGGCGTTTAATATTGCTGATGTTGAACGCTTTGTTTCGAGTCAGCCTCAGTATTCTATGCTGTGGCGCGACCCGGAAGCTGAAGTTTTTCCATTGTGTGCAGCTAATGGTATTGGTCAGATTGTTTGGTCCCCATTAGCTCAAGGTGTACTTGCAGGCAAATATCAGCCGGGACAAGTTCCACCTCAAAATTCTCGCGCTGCCAATGAAAAAATGAATTGGTTTTTGCTGGAGGAGTTGTTTAGCGATCGCATTCTAACAGCAGTACAGAAACTGAAACCCATTGCCCAAGACTTAGGGTTGAGTATGCCACAGTTAGCTCTGGCTTGGGTACTACGGTCAGAGTACGTATCTTCAGCCATTATCGGTGCTAGTCGCCCAGAACAAATTGTTGATAACGCTGCTGCATCAGGAATACAACTCGATGCGGACTTACTGGCAGCAATCGATCGAGCACTGGTATCTGTTGTAGGCAAGTGAGGAAAGTAGGTGATGACTTACGCAACTTTCACAAAACTACTGAAAATTTTAAGAAACGTATGCGATCGCTCTGGAAACTCAAAAAGACAAGTTTACAAAGTAACAGGGTTCGTGTATGATTTACCTGTCAAACTAAAAATAAAATTGTATGAATAGCCTGACTAATAAGGAAGTAGTCAAACACTTTTTTGAAATCTATAACACTCAAGATTACGAAGCTGCATATAAGTATATTGTGCCGAATTATCTAGATCACGGGCTACCTCAAGTGCGAAGCGTCGAGGATGCGATTGAGATACTGAAGGCGACTCACAAAGCCTTTCCAGATATCAAAGTGGTGATTGACGATCTCATTGAAGAAAATGACAAAGTTGTATTTCGAGGTCACTTTACAGCTACGCACCTGGGTGAGTTTGTTGGTATGGCTGCCAGTGGAGTGAAAGTAGAATTTGAGGCGTTAGAAATATTTAAGATTGAAAACCAGCAGATTACAGAATCTTGGGGATATTGGCCAATGTCAGATATTGTAAGCCAGATTCAGGCTTCTGAGAAGGTTGATTGATAGCCAAAGTGTGAGTTCAGATTCACAATACTCACCGACAAATTTCAAAGTGAGATGAAACTGAAATATTGCACCATTCTCAATAAGCTTTTTATGAACAGGCAAGATGCCTGTTCCACAAGAAAATTCACTCTTCGCTTCACAGGCCTCTTGCCTGTTCTTGAGAATGGTGCAAGATGTGAGATGAAAGGAATATTACGATCCTGTAGCATTGACCTGATAATCCTCAAACGTCACCTCGAATCCATCTCCGTCTGGAGAGGCACACATAACGCCTACTTGAAGCGTTTCATAGGGTAAATACGTCATTCTGAGCATTGCATAGTTAGCAGT
>JAICRN010000124.1 GCA_025937335.1 Microcoleus sp. TY_ISSM_2_bin.22 | reverse complement strand
TAGGTTAATTGCGGCATTATGCAAATTGAATATAGTCTTGAATTCCGCGTTTCAATCCCTGATAGGGATTTAGGTTAATTGCGGCTTTTGAGTTTATATTGTCTTCAAGAGATGTCGAGTTTCAATCCCTGATAGGGATTTAGGTTAATTGCGGCTCAAAGCGGAGTCGAATCTGTCATTGAACTAATTAAAGTTTCAATCCCTGATAGGGATTTAGGTTAATTGCGGCGCTAGCCCTTTTTATTAAGCATTCACCGGCGCTGCGTTTCAATCCCTGATAGGGATTTAGGTTAATTGCGGCCGCCCGTGTCAGAAGCCTTACAGTATTTAGTTTTCAAGGTACTGTTCCGTGAACCACCTACAAAATATCATTTCAGCCACCGCCCTGTCAAGAGACACAAACTGCAACAACCATGAAACCGATACTCAGCAAGACTTCCAGCGTTTCCGTGAATCGTTTTTTCAAGCATAGAGGCTCAAACCCTTGCCGCACCAGCCATACAGCCGAAAGATTTGACCCCCTCAAAAAAACACCTACCCATTCACGGAAATTCCACGAACCGGAAAGCGATTAAACACTCGCGACTGCTAACAGTTCCTCAGCCTCTTTCTCGTTCATCTCGTCGAGTTTCTGCCAAACTTGCTGCATCAATTCATCCAACCCAACTCGACTCACGGCAGAAATCAACAAAATCGGAACACCGCTGATTTCTTTAAGTCGGCTGATTAAATTACCGATTTCTTCGCTTTCGAGATCGATCGCATCTACCTTATTAAAAGCCAAAATCTGCGGTTTATCCGCTAAACCGCGCCTGTAAGCCTTCAATTCTTCCTGAATAGTGACATAATTGGCGATCGGATCTTCATCCGTAATATCAATTAAGTGCAGCAACAACCGAGTCCGCTCAATGTGCCGCAAAAACTCGTAACCCAAACCCGCACCTTCGTGTGCTCCTTCAATCAATCCCGGAATATCTGCAAACACCGTACCGTCGCCGGTAGGTTTTCTGACTACACCCAAATTCGGGACTAAAGTTGTAAACGGATAATCTGCTATTTTGGGGCGAGCCGCAGACAAAGCTGAAATTAAAGTGGATTTGCCAGCATTCGGCATCCCGAGAATTCCCACTTCAGCTAATAGCTTCAATTCCAAACGCAAAAATTTGTGTTCTCCTTCTTTTCCCGGCATCGCATAATCGGGAGCGCGGTTAGAATTTGTCAGAAAACACTTATTTCCCAAACCGCCTTTGCCGCCTTTTGCCACGCAAAAAGTCTGTCCGGGCGTTACTAAATCTGCTAAGATTGCCTGAGTTTCCGCGTCGTAAACAACTGTACCGCAGGGAACTTCGATCGTGCGATCGTCCCCAGAAGCCCCGGTCATATTCTTCGGCGCGCCGCGCTTCCCGTCTTCGGCTTTAAAAATCCGGTTGTACTGAAAATCTAGCAGCGTTTGCAGGCTTTCCACCGCTACCATAAACACAGAACCACCCCTCCCGCCGGTGCCGCCGCTCGGCCCGCCCGCCGGTACATACTTTTCTCTGCGAAAAGCTACCATACCGTCGCCGCCTTTGCCGGCTGCGACTTGAATATCTGCGCGATCGATAAATTGCATAATTTAGTCAGTAGTCAATAGTCAGAAGTCATTAGTCAGCAGTCATTAGTCATTAGCTATGATACCAGATCCAAGTACAATATTCCTCTTTTCCTTGAGTGTGCAGAGGCGGACTCCAAGCAAGTGCAGTCGCGACTTACAGTCGCCGGAAAAATATAGTTATACCAATTCTGAAAAGTAGTGCATACCGAGAGATTTTACCCCAGCATCGGTAGGGAAACGGCACTGCCGTGTCCGGCTCTTGGGTCTGCGATTTTTAATAATTTGTATAAGATTGACGATTGTAGCAAAACTTTTTTTGACTTGGTATTATCAAAGAGGATTTAATATTAGCAGGACTTACCAACAAAAACTGAATATACCTGATTTTTCTACTGGGGCGGATCGCTCTAACGATGTTTTTTTGTAGAAAAACCAGGTTTTTGCGTCTTGGACTAATTAGTAGTCATTGGTTAATAGTTACAGTCATTAATCCAAGATTTCACAAGAATGACTAATGACTAATGACTGATGACTACTGACTAATGAATGCTGACCACTGACTACTAACAATATATCGATACATCTTCCTTACATTCATCTGCCAAATAGCAGAGAGCTCGAAAGCGCATCCCCACCAACTGTTCGTAAAGCGGGTTAATCTTGCACATCGCCGGAATGTGTACGATTTTGTGTCCGAATAACACGACATCTCGCTCAAACGGACACTGCGGCGGAATCATTTTGCAGACAAAGTGTGCCACTCTCGGGTCGTGAACTTCCCAGGCGTCAAGCCAGTCTTTGACTGGTTGCAGGACATTTTTGTGGTGAGGTTGAGGTAGTCGAGATGAAAGCGGTGTGCCGATGGGGGTGGCATTCGCATCAAAGACTATTTGGCTGCTGGGCCCCTGGGCATCGCACTTGCTGTCTTCGATGGTGTGCCGCAGAGCTTCTATCGCCTCAACCTTGTGACCCAAAGCTGTGCAAAACTTGTAAATTACCTCGTCTTCCGAGAGCGAGTAGGTACCGTCTGCCAAGGCTACCATTACTGCTGTTCTCAAAAAATTCTCGCCGTTGGCCGTGCTTTTCCCTAAAACTGCAGCTAGTTCCTCTGGGCCAATAGGTTCAAAATTTCCCTCATAAGATACAGAGTTTAGTTCATCCTGAGTTAGAGTCGCAATCATTTTTTGCTCGTCTTCGTCAAAGTTGCCGTCTGCCCAAGCAATTGTCAGCAATCCGCGCAGCCAAGCGGTAATCTCTTCATTGGTGCAGGAAGATTTCGCGTTACTCATGAGCATTTCCAGTTGGATATACCAGTCAATTTGTTCGTTTACAGCGGGATAAATATTCCCCTCCCAATAATTTTTACTGCTTTTTTGTTCGCTCAATCTATTTGTTGAAGGTTGGTGCCTGAAGATTGCTCGAAACGCTTGTAGTGGACGTGTTAAAAGCATATTTTTGTCTCAGAAGCATCGCTAACTAGCGAGCTAATCTATTAGGTCATCCTTTTCCCCTAAAATGTCATCTATCTGGAGGAATAGGTTTGTTTGATTCATCTTAACTCTAGGTGCACCGGTAGAGAGAGCGATCGAATTTTATTCAAGCCAGATTGCCCTGAGCAGCCCAATTTTTCGCAAGCAATCAAACGTTTGCAAGCGTTGGATCTAATCAGACACTGGGTTTCTCACCCAGGGGCGATCGAACTTCGCTCTCTTTACATCTTAATATATATTTTTGTAAATTTTTGTGTGCAGGCTGGGCAATATTAACACCGAGCCGGCTTTATGACTTGGAAAAAAAAAGAGCTGATGCAACTGTTACCGCCGTTCAAGGGTTGCAATTGCTGTGACCGTCTCTAAATGACCAAGAATTTCTTGATGGTACCCGCCACGTAATTTATCTCGCGCAAGTCAATCGAAAATCGAAAATCGAAAATCTAAAATCGAATGACTGATTTTTTTTAACTGCGGCGGCACAAAATCCAGCGCAATTCCATTGGCGGGCGTCCGTTTGCCATTGGGAAGACATCTCGACCGGTGGCCCAACTGGGAAACCAGGGCGTCGGCGGCCAGGCGCCTTCTGGCAGGTGGTGGCGTTCGTACTCCAACACCAATTCGTCGGATATTTGGACTAGCGGCAACCCTTCCATTGCGGTGGCGAGTTCTTGGGGGGTAAATAAAGTAGACCAAGAGAGTTGGGCAACTTGTCGCACGAGGGCATCTGGCTGGTAGTCGCCTACGGTTAAAAACGTGCTGAACAGCAACAGGCCTCCGGGACACAGGGAATCGCACATTTTAGCGAGGAAAAGCCGTACTTGATCGCTGTCTCGAAAATGCGAGATGACTTCGGCGGCAACTGCCAACTGGTAGCGGGCAGGTTTCATCCGCATTAACGGGTCGAGCACATCGCCTTCAATAACTGTCACCGGAAGATGTTCGGCTGTTACTGCTGCTTTCAATTGTTCTGCAAAAGCTGGAGTTAGTTCGATCGCATCTACAGAATAGCCCAATCTCGCCAGGGGTAAGGTATTGCGGCCGGTACCGGCCCCCACGTCCAAAATCCGCACTCGATCGGGTGTACCCAATTTAGCAGCCGTTGCCATCAATTTTGCGTCTGGATGAGAGCCGAAAAGCGGAGGTTCTCTGGTGTCTACCCAGCTTTTGTACTGTTCTCCCATTGTTGAGGTAGTAACAATCACTTTGCAGGCTAAACCTGTTTGGGGCGGCTGCACTGATTCGTATTGCAGGATCAGCAGCGATGCTGTGGAGGTGCGGTAGCCTTGTTCCAACTTGCCGGCTAAAAGCTTGCTGAGTTCGTCTCTGCGTTCTTCTGGCAGGGGTCTGTCGAGAGTGCGAAATAGCTGTTCTATCGCCTTGAGATAGTGGCTTAGCATTCCCGGTACGCAGGGGAAAACTAATTCTCCGCGAGCATTTATGCGAGTATTAATTTTGTAGAGGATAGCTTGCTGGAGAATGTCGGGATTTACTACCAGCGGTAGCTGTTCGGTTTGGTCGATCGTACTTTCGGCGCCCATAAGTTCCGCGAATAAGTCATTAGTTATTAGTTATTAGTCATTAGTCATAGGGAAGTCTTTGGAGAGAGAGCTAACTGTACAATTTAAAAGTATAAAAAAGCCGATTTTAGATTTATTTGGTTTGGTTGCTTAGTGTTTTTAAATTGTAAAAAATCCGATTTTAGAGCTTTATTTTGCATAAAATTCCAATCTCAAATCTCACATCAACCAAGCCCAAAACCCGAGTAGGTCCCAAAATCGGAGTTAGTATCAAGATAAGCTGTAGCGCATTTAAATTGTATGTTTCACGGCGAGGTGGAAAAAGCGTCAAATCCTCTCCCCTTTTCCCCCTCTCTCCTTCCCCCCGTCAGCCATAACAGGCAATTTATATGGGTAGCAACTTAAAGCGGAGCTTAGTTGCTGCCGGTAAAAGTCACTTCGGGGAACTTTGACTGAGCTTCAGTCATCGGGCGCCGTCTGCCTTCCTCTTGCCAGTAGTTGATTACTTCTGTAGCTTGGTTGAGGACTTCGACGCGATCGTTGTCAGCAATCCAGTGTTTGGCTTCGAGTTCGTTTTTGAGTTCTTCCCACGCATCCTTGCGGGGCCAGAAAAAGTAAGCTGTCAGCGGGCTAGTTCCTTTGCCGACAACTTGGTCAACGGCGAGGGCAACATTCTCTTCTAGCCAGAGAACTTTTAAGATAAACTTGGACAAGCAAACCTCCAGGGTTCCGATCGAACTTGTTAAAAATTTCTACAATCGCTAAGCGTAGCACACTCTGTTCGATAATGAGTCATCGGCAGTCAAAAGTTTTGTGGCGCGGCTGGTTTGAGCGCCGCGAGCGGGGCTGGGAACAGATAAAATTTGGGATCTCACCCGCCCTAGGTACAAGGATAGTTAAGTTGTGAACAGAGTTATTTTAGTCTTCGACATTGACGGTGTGGTGCGGGATGTGTCCGGTTCCTACCGGCGGGCGATCGCGGATGCGGTGGAACATTTCACGGCGGGTGCTTTTCGCCCGAATTCTCTCGATATCGACTCTCTGAAGTCTGAGGGAGTGTGGAATAATGACTGGCAGGCATCTTTCGAGTTAGTTTGCCGTTATTTTGAGGGAATTGGGCGATCGAGAAACCAAATCGCTCTCAACTATGACGAATTAGTGGCTTTTTTCCAAAGTCGCTATCGCGGGCCCGATGAGAAAAATTGGACTGGTTACATTTGCGACGAACCGCTGTTGTTAAGTCCGGCTTACCTGGAAAATTTAACAGTTGACGGCATTGTTTGGGGCTTTTTTAGCGGGGCGATGCGGGATGAAGCTGCTTATGTTTTGTCAGGGAAACTGAGTTTAAATTCCCCCGTGTTGGTGGCGATGGAAGATGCACCGGGAAAACCCGATCCGGCTGGACTTTTCGCGGCAATTGAACAGTTGGAAAACCTGCACGGTTTAGAAAACAATTTGCCCGTAATTTACGCGGGAGATACTGTTGCCGATATTTACACGGTTGTGAAGGCGCGGGAAGTGCAACCAAACCGGATTTGGCTGGGGACGGGAATTTTGCCACCTCATGTTTTGGATGATTCCGATCGCTGCGAGGCTTATGCTGCGGTGCTGAAAAATGCCGGTGCAGCAGCGATTTTCAGGAATGTCGAAGAGTTGACTGCTGCGCGGATTCGAGAATTAGTCAATTGTTAGTTGTCAGTTATTAGTTGTCAGTTGTTAGTTGTTAGTTGTCAGTTATCGAAATAACCAATAACCAATAACCAATAACCAATAACCAATAACCAATGACAACTTTCCCTTTGAGATTATTGCAAGTGCAAAAATTTGTCTAATGCACTGACGGCAACTGGCGGCCAGCGGCGGGTATTGGCAACCCAATCAAGGTCTTTGTACCGAGCATCAAGGCCTACTGCTGCTACCCAATTGCTCTCAGCTTCGCCGCGCTTTCCTGCTTCCCAAAGACAGGCGCTGAGGGCGGCTCTCATGTCTGCAAATTGGGGGTATCTGCGGACGATGTTTTTCATGTTGCGAATTGCTTCCTTCGTTTGCCCGTTTTGATAAAGTGCGAGGGCGTGGTTGGCGCGGGCAAAGGCGTATTCGGGGGCTAATTCAAAGGCTTTGCTGTAGTCGGCAATTGCTTGTTTCCATTTTCCTAAACCTGCTTCGGCGTTGCCTCGGTTGTTGTATGCGGCTGGATCTTTGGGGTCTAATTCTAGCACGTGGTTGTAGTCGGCGATCGCTTCTTCCCAGCGTCCTAAACCTTCTAGGGCGGTGCCGCGGTTTAGGTAAGGATCGGGGGCGTCGGGTGCTAGTTCGATCGCTTTTTCGTAGTCGGAAATAGCCGCTTGCAGTTTGTTTTGGCTGACTCTAGAATTGCCTCGGTTGCTCCAAGCGGGGGCTTGTGAGGGAAATTTGTCAATGATTTGAGTCCAAAAAGTTTCAGCGGCGGGAAATTTGCCTTCATTTGTAGCTTCAAAAGCTTTTTGAACGAGTTCTCCCAATTCCTGTTGGGGATCGGCGATATCTGTTGGTTGTACTTGTGCTGCAGCGGGCGCGATATTTCCCAACCACACTAACCCGGTTACAATTAATACTGTAAAAAATGTGAAAACTGAGCGAATCATCTTTGTTGGCAGTTGAAACTTTACTTAGGAATGAGAATTAAATAAAATCCACTTTTCCTGTTTGTTGTGGGATGGGCGTCCCGCCCGTCCTTTCTGGGCGGGCGGGACGCCCATCCCACAAGAAAAAAGGGAAATTATTTAATTGACGATCCTTAAAGACATTATTAACCAAAATTTTAGGTATTAGTTCGATATGTTAGGACTAATTTTATGAAAAAACGGTTGCTAATTTTGGGCGGAACGGGGGATGCTGCTGAACTGGCGGCAAGAGCGTCTCAAATCGCTCAAATCGAGGTGATATCTTCGCTAGCAGGACGCACTCAGCAGCCTTTTACCCCCAAAACGGGTACGGTGCGAATTGGAGGGTTTGGTGGGGCGGCTGGGCTGGCTGCGTTTTTGCTCGATCGCCCGATCGACTTGTTGATTGATGCTACTCATCCGTTTGCGGCTCAGATTTCTGCCAATGCTGCTGTTGCTGCTGCTGAATGCAATGTGCCCTATTTGATGCTGGTGCGTCCTGCTTGGGAGGCTGTGGAGGGCGATCGCTGGATTGAAGTTGCCAGCCACTCGGAGGCTGCAAAGGCTTTATTAGGGCAGTCTCAGCGGGTGTTTCTCACCATTGGCAGGCAGGAATTGGCTGCGTTTGCTGGTTTGGATGCTATTTGGTTTTTGATGCGGGCGATCGATCCTCCTGCACTAAATACTCCTGTTCCTAACGGTAAATTGTTATTAGCAAGGGGGCCTTTTTCATTAGAAGACGAGCGGCAACTACTATTAGAATATCAGATTGATACAATTGTTAGCAAAAACAGCGGCGGCGGTGCTACTTATGCCAAAATTGTCGCGGCTAGAGAACTGGGAATTCCGGTGGTGATGGTGCAGCGGCCGCTGATTCCCGATGTCGATCGGGTTGCTGATGTGGAAGGGGCGATTTTTTGGCTGATTCAGCAAATGAGTTAGGTAAAATGAGTGTCACTCAAATAAGCGACTGGTAGAAAATTTTTAAAATAGTTAAAGTAGATATAAGTGATTAGGGGAGAGCGATCGCCCTCTGAGATTTTGCAATCCCACTTCTAGGGAAATTTCGCTCGCACAATTTGCGATCGCGACTAGCAATTTAAGGAACTAAAACAATGGCTATCACTGGAACTGAAGAAGCAGACAGCTTGAAAGGCACCACAGGAAATGATGTCATCTACGGCTTAGCAGGGGATGATTCTCTAGTAGGCTTGGGCGGAAACGACTTTCTGTACGGTGGCGAAGATGACGATACACTCTATGGGGGTTTTGGCGACGACCAACTATTTGGTGAAAATGGCGATGACTCCCTCGACGGAGGCTATGGATACGACCAATTAAATGGCGGTAGCGGTAACGACGAACTGCGCGGCGGGTATGCGGATGACATCCTAATTGGAGGTAGCGGAAACGATAAATTAGATGGCGAGTTTGGAGATGATTTTCTTATCGGCGGCACGGAAAACGATTCTCTTTACGGCGGCGATGGAAACGACATCCTAACTGATAGTGGCGTAGGTCGCGATGGCAGCGACTATTTAGACGGCGGTACCGGAAATGACCGAATAATTGCTTACGGTTACGGGGCGGAAGTTGATGCAGATACGCTGATTGGCGGGACAGGATTGGATACCTTCGTTCTCGGCGCGCCCGGTCAGGCTTTCTACAATGTTGGCGGCGATGCTGACTACGCATTAATTACTGATTATCTGCCCTTTGCAGACACAATTCAACTGCAAGGAAGTGCGTCTGACTACCTCTTAGATGGCTCTCCAATTCAGGGAATTTCTGGCACTGCTATTTACCGCGAAGAAAATTCAAATTACGAACTAATTGCCGTTTTGCAGGACAGATTTTTAACTCAAAGCGCTCTAGGTTGGTTCACTTACGTGTAGGCCACACTTCTCAAAAATAAGTGGTGGTAGGTGGAATAGACTAAGCATCCAACCTAAAACCTAAAACCTAGATAGAGTGCTATCCAGTCCCCCCCTGCTTAAGGGAGGGATTACTTGCGATCTTGAGGTTTATTTAAAGAATTAAGATGATTGTTCATATCCTGCAAATCTCTTTTGAGAACCGGATACTGCGAAGTTGCTAATAGCGGATCTTTTTTATCGGTGACTGTTTTTGCTAGGGGCAAAACGCGGTAGTTTAATTTGTTGTTCAAGCTGTAGCGGTGCACCCAAGTAGGATATGTTTTTACATCTGTAATTTCTGTAGTTTTTGCGGGAAAGGTTTTGCGAATATTTACTTGCAAAATTACGCCTAAGTCTGTATATTTTTTATTCTGACCGGAAATGAAGTTTCCCATTGAATAAATTGCTACAGCTTTGCGGGTTTTGCCATTTTTGCCGGGGAACTTAAAAATTTTGTAAGGTTGGACGACGTGGGGATGGCTGCCCAGAATGATGTCTGCACCAGCTTTTAATAGGTTTTCAACTAATTGTTTTTGTTCGCTGTTTGGCTGTCGCTGATATTCATTGCCAAAATGCAGGGAAATTGCGATAATATCTGCTCCTTGTTTTCTGGCTTTGGCAATGTCTTTGATTATCTTTTTTTCGTCGATTAGCGAAACTAAGTAATTTTTGCCTTTGGGTATGGGAATGCCGTTTGTGCCGTATGTGTAGGCTACCATTGCTAGTGAAATGTTGTTTTTGGTGCTGATTAAAATTCGTGAAGCCTCCGCTGCCGATCGGGCTGTTCCTGTTGAGGCAATTTTACGATCGCTCAAATTGGCGATCGTCCTAATTACCCCTTTTTCTCCACGGTCTAAAGCATGATTGTTCGCGGTTGTCAAGATATTAAATCCGGCTTTTTTAGCCGCATCCGCTAATTGAGGCGGTGCGTTAAATAGCGGATATCCCGTATATCCGCCCGCGTCTTCCCCCGCTAAAGGTGTTTCGAGATTTCCGATGACCCAATCGCCTGTTGATAGGATACTTTTAACTGGTGCGAAGAAACTGTCAAAATTGTATGTTTTCTTTTTGGCGTCGTAGCCCGATCGCGTTTGGGTACTGTGCATCATAATGTCGCCGACAGCAATTAGTTTTGCTTCTTTAATCTCAGACTTTGGTTTGGGGGGAACAGGGGCTGCAATTGGCGATCGACTTTCTGCAGGCTGTGTGTTGGTTTGTGGCGTTTGGATATTGCAGCCTGCGATCGAAACCATGGCAATTACCGAGAGCAACCGACGAAAATTCATGATTTTTGAGAGTAATTTGTCGGCTTATATGGTACCATAAATAATTTCCATACGGCTAAACAAATGAAAAAAAACTATCTCATTCTTGCCTTGATTATTTTTG
>JAICRN010000231.1 GCA_025937335.1 Microcoleus sp. TY_ISSM_2_bin.22 | reverse complement strand
TTGCTGGGTATTTTGTTGCTGAGTATTTCTGTACTGAGCGTTTTGTTGCTGGGTATTTTGTTGCTGAGTATTTCTGTACTGAGCGTTTTGTTGCTGGGTATTTTGTTGCTGAGTATTTCTGTACTGAGCGTTTTGTTGCTGGGTGTTTTGGTGCTGGGTGTGTTTGTACTGGGTATTTTGTTGCTGGGTGTGTTTGTGCTGGGTATGTTTGTGCTGAGCGTTCTGATTCTGACCTCTTGGTTGAATCGATCGCAATTGTTCGCGAGCTTGATTAATTTCCTTAATCTTTTCTTCAGCTTTCTGTAGTAGTCTGGGATTGTCTTTGGGGATGCGATCGGGGTGCCAAATGAACGCTAAATCCTTGTAGGCTTGGCTAATTTCTTCTCTGGAAGCTCCCGGCAACAGTCCCAGCACTTTATAGTATTGGTCGAGGTCGTTCATTGTACCACCTTTCGCTTTAAGAAATTAGGAATTAAAAATTAAGATCGGAGCAAAAGCCGTTCTCAAAGCTTGCTTGTCCGATCGTACATTAGATGAACAATAACTCAGCTAAGCCGCTGCTGGCAAAAATTCTCGAATTCGCTGCAAGTATGTTGCGGCATCCTCCAGCATCGGAAAGTGAGCCGTATTCGGAATTATAACAAATTCTACTTTTTTGCTGAGGGAGGCCGCTTGCTCTCCCATAGCAGCGGGAATAATTTGATCGAATTCTCCGGCAACAAGCAGTGTGGGAACACTCAGCCGCGCAAATTCTTGGGGCATTTCCTCGGCTGCTCTTTTGCTGACTGCCGTCACCATTGTACCTATAGCAGCTTGCTCGTCTGCCATTAAAAAATCCTTGAGAAACGCCAGACTGACCTCTGTGGGCAGGGAACGGCGCAAAAACCGGGCCATAAATAGCCGATCGGCAAACGGGATGGATGCCAGCCAAGAGGGTCTAAATTTTACCACATAGCCACCGAATTTGTGAAAAGTTGTAAAAGATTTTTCGTCGTATTCAAAAATCCCGCTGCAAGTGAGAATTGCTTTTTCTACTTTTTCGGGGTAAAGGTTGAGAAATAAAGTAGCAATTGATGCTCCTGTGGAGTGAGCATTGAGAAAGACGCGGCTTAAATTCAGAGATTCTAATAATTCCGCTAAGTCGCGGGCGTAGGTTTCGAGTTCGTAGCTGGACTCAGGAGCCTCTTTTGGCAAAGGCGATCGGCCAAAACCTCTCATATCGTAGAGCAAACAATCAAAATCATCAGCAATAGCCCGTGCCGTGCTTTCCCAGTAGCGCGCTGAGCCCGCCCAGCCGTGCAGAAATACCATCACTGGTTTCCCGCTGGGTTGGGCAGTGTTATCTGCCGTTATCCACTCGTAATAATGTTCTACACCGCGAATTGAAATGAAAGACATGATATTGATTTTGGATTCTTAGATTTTAGATTTTAGATTTTAACTCATAATTGTTCACTAAATACCAAAATTCCCGACTTCTTAAAGAAGTCAGGAATCTCAAGACTACATCTATCAAAAAATCTGCGTTAATCTGTGTCAATCCGCCCGCATCTGCGGTCAAAAATCACCAACATAAAAACCCATCAGAAATCTTAAGCAGCAGAAGCAGCCAGCCAAAATAAACCATCTACCAAAAGCGTGCTTAATACGGCTCCGCTAAACGCGCGCCAGTGCAGTTCTCGATCGCGCAAACTCAGCAACCCGACTGTTAGCAACACAGCGATTAGAACTAAAGCACAGCCTATGCCCCAAGGAGTTTCAATTTGACCGATCGCACTTTGAAAAATCGGCATAGCTAATTCCGGTTCCGCGTGCATCACTTGGCGCCAGTAGGGCATCAACCCAGTTAAGTAAAAATATAAATCAGTAATGGCAGTACCCAATAGGGAACCTAAATAAAAATAGCCGCCAACTTTTCCCCAAGATTTGCCCAAGCACCAAATAGCAAAAGGCAAGCCAATTGATTCTATAGGTAGATGTAAAATTGGTTCCCATCTAAACCAGCCCCAATAGATAGAACCTGCCAGCCAACATCCGGCAAATCCTAATAATAAATCTCCCCAAAGTTGGGTTTTGGGGCGGAAAATTAGAATTAAACTCAGAACGAACCAGGGGATAGTTGACAGCAAACTGATGGTTGGATATAAGCGAACTAACGGTGCTTGCACGAAGACTGGAATTGAGACTAAAAATGCTGAGGCACTAAATATCAACCACTGTTTGATGCTGTTTGTTGTGGCTGAAGTGACAGAATTGTCGAGGCGGGCGATGGTGGCAATAGGTGCGATCGCAGAGGATACTAAATTAAAATTAAACAACTGATTGGACTCCGTACTGTTTCAATAGGTGGACTAAAAAGGTTGCTGCGGTTGTGGGTGCCACAGTCTCAATGCCGGCGGCTGTTTGGCTGACTTGCCAGCCTTTTGCGGTTTGAGGAGATTGCCACAAATCCAAATGTTCGATCGCCGGATCTGCATAAAAGCTTTCTCCACCGCCACCGAGAATTGCCGAACTCCAGTGCGTAAAGCGATCGTGGCTGATGCGGTGGATGGGAAAATTGCCCCCCAGTGGTACTCCCCAACCGTCTAAGGCAAAAAATGCCCCGACTTTGCCGCCGATTTGCTGCCACATCCAAGCGGCCCCGATCGCCCCGGCTACTCCTGCCGAAAAGCTGACAAATACTAGACTTTCTCCTGCTAACTCTTGCGTCAACAAAAAGTGCAATATGTCAAGAGCTGAAAAAGGCGGATATTTATGAGCGGGAAAAATCTTGACACGATCGACTATTTGCTGGTTTTGGCGATCGGCTGCCAGTCCCCAAAGCCCCGAAAGTCCCGTCAGGAAACAGTCGGTTAGCTTTGGTTCGTGGACTCCGGGGCAAATTACCAGTCTCATAGTTCGTCAAGAAAGTTAATATACTTCGCAACATAACTTTATCATATGCCTACTATATCATATACTACCCCTGGGGATAGGGTGTTAAACTGATAATAGAGTCTAGTTTGAAGAGTATCCCCCCAAGTTAAATGCTGGGAACGCTCCAAACCGCTTTAATCTGAGGCAAGGTGAGGGAGTCTTAAGAAAACATAAAACTTATCCCCCCCGGCCCCATTCCCTGTCAAGCTTAGCAAAGCCTGATTCTAGTTTTAAGCAGTTCTGTATTTAGATTTAACTTTTCTGGCGGCGTCGAAGCCGACCCCACAAAAGCTTAAAGAAACAGGATTGTGAAAATTAGAGGCCTGCCAGCTTAGCTGCCCTACGAATTTCGGGTCAGGGTCAATCGATTTTAGATTTTAGATTTTAGATTTTAGATTGACCCCACGGATAAATGCTCTTTCTTGAGGATTTTCGATTTGGGATTGATTCCACGGATAAATCCGGGGGCTTGTACCATCAAGAAATTCTTGGTCAAAAAACCGACTTAGGACTGATGCTCATCAATCCGGTTTCTAGGATAAATAAGAGGTTTGACCGGGAAGTATGGGCCAAGAAACCGGGAATCAGCCCCGCGCACGTCAGTCGTGCGATCGCAAACAATGAAAAATCTCCCATTCACCCTTCATCCTGCTTGGATCTCTTAGAATAAATAAAATTGAGGAATACAAAGTGGTTGCTTCTCCAGAAAAAATCGAGTCCAAAACATCTGCGGCACCCGCAAGTAACGATCGCGTTGCTGTATTGCTGATGGGTTACGGCGAAGTCGAAAGCTACGACGATTTTGCCAACTACAACGAACAAGCTTTAAATTTGCTTACGGCAAAGTTTGCGCCAGTACCGCTTTGGATTTATCCGCCGCTGGCGAAGATTTTAGCAATCTTTGACTTGCACGAGTGGAGTCACCAACACGGTCAATTCGTTTCGCCGCACAATGCAATTTTTGAACAGCAGCGCGCCGGGATTGAAAAGAATTTACAGGAGAAATGGGGCGATAAAGTAAAAGTGTTCAAAGCTTTTAACTTTTGCGCGCCGTTTTTGCCGGAACAAGTAATCCCTCAAATTAAAGCAGAAGGATTTGACAAAATTCTGATTTATCCGCTGTTGGTAGTTGATTCTGTTTTCACCAGCGGCATTGCAGTCGAACAGGTGAATAAAGCTTTAGCACAAACCTTTGATGGTAAGGAACATTGGGTAAAAGGACAGCGCTACATTCCTTCTTTTTACGATGAACCTGCTTACATCGATTTGATGGCGCGTTTGGTTGAAGAGGAAATTAAGAACGATTTAGCTGTAGCGCATTTGCCTTCTCAGATTGGGATTGTGCTGATGAATCACGGTTGTCCGCACAAGGCGAAGGGCTTTACTTCGGGAATTGTGGAAAGTCAAGCTTTGTACGATCGCGTGCGGGAACGTTTGATGTATCGCTATCCTTTGATTTCGGTGGGTTGGCTGAATCACGACACACCGCTGATTGAATGGACGCAGCCGGATGCGACGTTGGCTGCGAAGAATTTGATCGATTTGGGTGCAACTGCGATCGTCTTTATGCCGATCGGATTTGCGACAGAAAATCACGAAACATTGTTAGATGTAGACCACATTATTGAGTCTTTGCAGAAACAGCGTAAAGGAGTTACTTACCGCAAATTGCCTTGCGTTAACGACCATCCAGAGTTTCTGAAAATGGCGGCCGAGTGGGCAAATCCGCAGATTGAAGCGTTGTTGAGTGAGACTGCGGTTGCTGTTAATCCGAGTTTGGCTTCCACACACCGCGAACACAGCCATTCTCATGAAGGGCACGGTCATTCTCATGGCGGGCACGGGCATTCTCACGGGCACGGGCATTCTCACGGTGATCACGGGCATTCTCATGGTGATCACGGTCATTCTCATGGCGGGCACGGGCATTCTCACGGGCACGGGCACAGTCACTAATAGGACTTGGGCCTGAGAGCTCAGAAACCGGGTTTTTTGCGAAGATACTGCATGGAAATGGCAGATTTAGTGAAAAACCCGGTTTCTTTTGTTGGGGTGCGTAGGTCGAAATTTGGGCGAAAAGGTCGATCGTCCTTTGGTGTTTTTAGGGAAAGGGCGATCGGCTTTTTTATCAAATTTTCTGTGCTTGTCAAACATCCGCTTAGTCGCTACACTGTAGATACTCTGTATATACATACTCTTAGAAAGAGTAAATTCCTCAGAGTGATATCACTAACTAGAGGTTCAGGCTATGGTTGCGACGATCGCAAAATGGGGAAACAGTCTTGCTATTCGGATTCCACAGAATTTAGCTAAAGAGATTAACTTGGCTGAGGGTTCCGAAGTGAAGCTTGTCTTGATAGATGGCAAGCTGACAATCGAGCCTATCGTTCGTCGGCGGTATTCGCTTGAGGAGCTGATCGAGGCAATGACGCCAGAGAATCTTCATACTGAGATTGATACTGGAGTTGCTGTGGGGAACGAAGTTTGGTGACGCAATCAAATCCCTACATTCCGAGTCGAGGCGATATCGTTTATTTAGACTTTGACCCAACTAAGGGACACGAGCAAAAAGGACTTAGACCTGCTTTTGTGCTGTCGCCTCGCTCCTACAACGAGAAAAGCTCCTTAGCTTTATTTATGCCGATTACAAAACAACAAAAAGGGTATCCTTTTGAAGTTATCCTACCCACTGGATTAAAAGTTCAGGGAGTAATTCTTGCAGATCAAATTAAGTGTTTAGACTGGAAAGCTCGCGGTATTCGATTGGTTGAGTCGGTATCTCAAGATGTAATTGAAGAGGTGCAAGCTAAAATAGAGCCGTTGTTATTGTAAAAGCATGGAGTTCACGGGGCTGAATAAATCAGACGATCGCGCTTTTCCTGAAATCACCTATGTGCGCGGCGCTAGCGGCGAACTCGTTCCCGTTTTGCGAGGCACTCGCTTGCGCGTGCAAACAGTAGTCATTGCAGCCCATAAATGGGGTTTTTCGCCAAACCAAATTGCCACTGAGTATGATTTAAGTGAAGCTCAAGTGAACGATGTTTTCGCTTTTTATGCGGCCCATTCTCAGGAAATAGATGCCTCTATTGCCGCTGAGCGAATTATTGAAGCTGCCAATGTGTAAACCGCTATTGCATCTGAATATCGATTATGACCATCAAAGAACAACTTCTCCAAACCATTGAAACACTGCCTGATGACTTGCTAGCACAAACGCTGCAATTCGTCCAAACCCTTCAACATCCCATTCACAAAACTCCAGGAATTTGTGGCGGTGCAGCGCGAATTCGCGATACCCGCATTCCCGTCTGGACGATTATCGCCTACCAACAACAGGGCGCAACAGAAGCCGAACTTCTCTATAATTATCCAGGACTTACCCTTTAAGATTTGCAAGCGGTTGCGAACTATTACGAACACAACCGAGAAGAAATCGAGCTGTGGCTTGCTGAAAATGAATAACTGCCGATGCTAAAGTTTTACTCAAATGAAAACTTCGCTATGGCGATCGCCCCAACCAACTTATCAATCTCTGCCTCAGTTGTAAAATAGTGAACGCAAGCCCGCACGCAGTCAGGAGAAAGAATAGTCCTTACCATCATCCCCTGTTTCTCCAACAAATCGACAAGCTTGTTGTGCGGCATCCCGTTAGTTAATCGAAACGAAACTAAACCCGCTTCCGGTGCCGAAGTCCGCAAACATTCCACATCGGGAAGTTCCGACAAACCCTCCCAGAGATACTTACTCAAACGGCAAATTTCTGCATACCTTTCCTCGATCGTACCCCATTCATGTTGCAGGGCGATCGCACTCCGCAAACCCGCATACAAAGGATAAGCCGAAGTCGCAATTTCATACCGCTGCGAACCCGACTTCCAGCCAATGACTTTAGTATTAGGGTCCCGCACAATTCCCCGCCAACCGATAAACACCGGATGCAAATCTGCCAAAGCTTCCGCACTCACATAAAGTCCCCCCAAACCTTCTGGGCCGCACCACCATTTATGACCAGTAAAAGCATAAAAGTCAACCCCCGATTCAATCAAATTCAAAGGCAAAACCCCCACAGATTGAGCCGCATCAACTAACACTCTAACTTTGTGCTTCTTTTCAGGCAAATCCTCTTGTCCCCCCCCTTGGCAAGGGGGGGTTAGGGGGGGTTCATGACACACTTTCACAATCTCAGCCAGAGGCAAAACTTGGCCAGTATTCCACAAAATGTGACTGATAACCAACAAGCGAGTATTTGGCCGCAAATTATCAGCAATCACCGCCACCGGATCGCCTTCATTCAAAGTAGCGGCCAACGGACAAATCGAAACCTCAATCTTGAAACGGCGCTGAAGTTCCATTACACTAGCTAAAACGCCGGGGTGTTCGCAGTCAGAAATCAGCAAATGGTCGCCTGCTTTCCAGTCAATGCCCCACAGCGCAATATTGCAGCCGACGGTGACATCTTCAGTCAGGGCGATTGTTTCAGGAGGTACGGTCAACTCAGATGCGATCGCACGTCGCGTCAGCATCGCCTCCTGAATCACCCAAGCCCCCATCTGGGCCGAAAACGGCCCGCCAAGCTGCAGCCGTTTGTAAGCCTGATAAATCGCGTCTAAAGCAGGCTCAGGCAGCGGTCCTTGTCCGCCGTAGTTAAAATAAGCTTTATTGGCCAAAGCTGGGAATTGTTGCCGGTGATTGTCCTTTGTCATTTTTTTTGGGGAATTATTGATAGCGTTAATATTGAATAACTCATGCTGTGAATTTTATACCTTTTGCCTGATACTCTATGCCTTGCGAATACTAGATGTTAATAACTGACAAACTGCTACTTTCCTATCAGCGATGCCATCTCCGAGCTTTTTTAGACACTTGTGGAGACTGGAAACAACTAGACCCCCCCAGCGACTTTTTGCTGAAACTGATGCGCGACAGCGCGGCATACCAGCAGCAAGCTTTGGAAGACGAGACTTACCAACAACCATATTATCCTAGAGGGGATTGGGAAGCTGGCGCGGCCGCTACATTGAGTTTAATGCAGCAAGGGGTCGATCGCATTTACCGAGGAGTTCTAATCCAGGGCGAATTCGGCAAAACCAACGCTGCAACAACTTCTCTGGTAGGAATTGACAATCAATATTTCCCAGAATTTGGAGAAATCCCCGAAACTCCCGTTGATTTTTCATCCTTCAATCTTTCCTCTTCAAACATTACCCTGATTAGCCGCCCCCATTTATTAATC
>JAICRN010000720.1 GCA_025937335.1 Microcoleus sp. TY_ISSM_2_bin.22 | reverse complement strand
CCTCACTACAGCTTTTTTCAAGAAAGTGAGGTAGGCGGGTAAAATTTTCGCTGTGTGACAGTCGCTGGCACCGACAACTAATGGGATTCACCCACAGGGTCGATTGTGGGCGGTCTCGACCCGAATCCCCTTGCTGGTGCTAGTTTCGTGGCTTTCAACGCATTTGCTACTTCGGTCTGACAGAACCATTTCAAGGTCGTACTCTTAGATGCTGCGCGCGTTATTCGAGTACGACCTTGAACCCTTGTATGTGGAAAGAATTAGATTGCGATTTGCCATTGGGTGGGGGTTTTTGAGATTGTCGGTTTTTGGCAATAATGTTTGGTAAAACCTGCCCCTAGAATTATCGATTGGATATTATTGTTTTTTTGCGTTTACCTATTTAATCCTTAATTTGTTGATAAGCTTGCTGACACTGTTCAAAGGTTGAGGCGTCAGCTTCCCTATTCCCAAAATATAGTTGCTGATGTATTTTTATCAAAGTTTCGTAAGGCGCTGGCTGGGGTAACTGCTCGATTAATTGCAAATATTCGCCATCAGTGCGGCTGGGTTGGTGAATCGCGGTTCCCGCATCATTTAACCGCTCCAACGCCGCCATGTAAAGACAGCGGCAAGCTTGGCGGTATTTCCCTTGCTGCTGCAACTTGTGCGATCGCAACAACCACTCTGCTACGGACAAATCTTTAATTGTTTGTTTCGCACTGCCATCAGTTGTTTGATTCCTCTTTTTGAAATTGTGAATATAAAAACGCGACAGTTGCCAAATCTGCCAGCTCGCCCAGACTGCGAGCAATGCTAAGATTAACCAAAAGGCTGCTTTAGCGATCGCCCACAAGATTGGGGAATCAAACCAAGATGGCAATTTAACATTCGGTATATTTTGGGCAGTTTTTAGTTCCCACCACTCCTCTACTCGCTGTTGCAACTGTCCTAATTGCCAACTCAAATCAGTTTTCTCAAAGGAACTTTCAGACATAGCTTTACATCAATGAGTCGATTGTTGCTTGTGGATTGAGATTTTTTTTATTCTATTATTCTATTATTATCTCCAGCTCCCCGACTGATTAAAGAAATCGGGGATAAGAGAGCGCGATCGCGTTTTACGTTTGATTAGGTTGACTTAAATGCCGAGTTATTGTCCCCAATCCTAATCGCCGCGCGATCGACAATTGCATTTGACTGATAGTCTTCTAAAGGGGCGATCGCCCAATCGCTCTAACTCATTTTTATTACCACATAGATAAGTTTTTTGTCAACTGTTAATAGACCAAAAATAGATTTTATTGAATTTTCCTTCTTCCTCAAATCCGTTACATCCCTGAGAGTGCGCGTTGCCGAACTGCCTCATCCCATAAATTTAGGGATACTTAACAGCCTCATAAGAAATTTTATAAAGATTTACAAAAGAAACGTGTCAGAATGAAGACAATAAGGTTATGGGTAACAGACAAGGAGGCACTGATGGTAGCGCTGACTGAACGAGTCCAACGCAGATTGACGGTGGAAAAAGTCGAAATTGCCCCTGACACAACGGCAATTCGATGCCTGGACTGGGATAGAGACCGCTTTGACATCGAATTCGGACTCAAAAACGGTACAACTTACAACTCATTCATCATTCGCGGTGAAAAAACAGCCCTCGTCGATACCTCGCACGAGAAGTTTCGCCAGCAGTACATCGAAACTCTGACGGGCGAAATTGACCCCAAAGAGATTGACTATCTAATTATCAGCCACACCGAACCAGACCACAGCGGTTTAGTCAAAGACGTGTTGGCGCTGGCACCCCAAGCGATTGTGGTGGGGGCGAAAGTAGCAATTCAATTTTTAGAAAATCTTGTACACCAACCATTTGAACGATTGGTAGTCAAAAATGCGGACAAACTAGATTTAGGAAACGGCCACATTATCGAATTTGTATCGGCCCCGAATTTGCACTGGCCCGATACTATTTTCAGCTACGACAGCAAAACTCAAGTGCTGTTTACCTGCGACGCTTTCGGGATGCACTACTGTACCGACAGCACCTTCGATGACGATTTAGCAGCGGTTGAGGAAGATTACCACTTTTATTATGAGTGTTTGATGGCTCCCAATGCTCGATCGGTACTCGCTGCGATGAAGCGGATGGCAGAGTTGGGAGAAATTGGTACAGTTGCGACCGGTCACGGCCCTTTGCTGCGGCACAATGTGGTGGAACTTACCGGACGCTACAAAAAGTGGAGCCAAGCGCAAGCTAAGGCAGAAACCACTGTAGCGGTATTTTACACTTCCGACTACGGATTTAGCGATCGGCTCAGTCAGGCGATCGCCCACGGTATCACCAAAACCGGTGTCGCTGTGGAAATGATGGATTTGAAAACCGCCGACTTGCAAGAAGTTGCGGAACTTGTCGGTAATGCTGCCGGCATCGTAATTTGTTCGCCGCCGAGTGGGGGTACTGCTGCTGCGAATGCCGAAGCTGCCATCAACACAATTTTAGTTGCAGCTAACAACAAACAATCTTTCGGTTTGTGTGAATCCGGCGGCGGCGATGACGTATCTATTTACCCGCTGGGAAACAAGTTCAAAGAATTGGGTTTAAAAGAAGCATTTCCCAACATTGTAATTAAAGAAACGCCGACGGAACCCATTTATCAACTTTGCGATGAAGCCGGCACCGACTTGGGACAGTGGCTGACGCGGGACAAGGCTGTCAAACAGATGAAATCTCTCGACAGCGACCTCGATAAAGCTTTGGGACGGATCAGCGGCGGACTGTACATCATTACT
>JAICRN010000090.1 GCA_025937335.1 Microcoleus sp. TY_ISSM_2_bin.22 | reverse complement strand
CGGAATCGAAGTACGCTCATATTTGGCTGCGTCCGCTTACCTTCTCTGGCATGGGAATTGATAGCGTTGCTGTCCCTATGGGGGAGAAAGGCCTAGCGCATCAGATTCAGAAGGCTCTTGAGTACAAGTACAATCTCTCACCTAATGATGAGTTTAATCATCCCTTGAAGTTGACTGAGCAGATTGTATGCTGGGACATGACTACGCCAGAAGAGAACCAGCAGATTACTGACTCATACGAGTATTTTGGAAAGGTATTGTTACCTGAAGAACTTGAGGGAATAGGATACAAAATTATAGATATCCAGAGTCTTGATGGGCAATGGGATGGCGGGGAAATCAAAGTAATTAGCCTCAAAAAACTCATCGACAAGACTTTTGACTGCGAGTGGGTAACTCCCCCGCCAAAACCAACCGATTCCAAGAAAATAAAAGGCAATAAGAAGTCAAAATAACTAGAAAGTTGGAAGGAATTTCCCTTAAAGGCAAAGTTGCCAACTGAAACTCAGCATGAGTTCAGCAATGGCGATAAGTTAGAGGCATAAAGTCCGATCGCCCAGTTTGTCGGATACCCCACCAGCAAATGCCATATAATCTCTCTCTTTTTTAAGCTGACGCTTTTTGGAAAAAGTACAGTTTAAAGCTTGCCAAAGCGTTATCTATTAACCATTATGCCCGATCGCACTCCTGATCGCCGTGCTACGATTCCATCAACGATCGCACCCACTGAAAATCACCCTCACTCAACGGCGGAACAGGCTGCACTGAATAATCGATCGCCAAATGCAAAGCTGCTTCCTGATAAACATCACCCAAAACCTCAGATAAATTCACAACAGGTTCTTCATCTCCTGACTGCAAAGGAAGCAAGAATTGAGGAATCGATTCAGGCAGATTAAACGGGTATAGTTCAGCTTCCGGACGGAGATTAGCCCGACTAACCAGAATGCGGTAGTGCGATCGAATCGCTTCGGCCATTCGCATAAAGTTTCCCGTTCTCAGGCGATCGATTTCCACCAAGTGAGTAGCGCTTTTATATCTATAGCGCTCCTAAATCATTTGTGAATTTCTTACTCCCTCCCCTTAGTAAGGGGAGGGCTGGGGTGGGGTAAAAAATTTACGACTCATTTAGGATTGCTATATAACCAAATCTCCCTATCGCTCTATATTTTTTTTTCTGTGGTTGATGTATTGACCCAACTGTAATCAATAGCATTTTCCCGGGTGCAACTACGACCAACAACTTGACGTATTGCCAACAAAAAACAATTTTATATTGTATTAAACTTGTTCAGATGTCTTGTGCTTTATTATAGCAACAGTGCCAGCATATAGAAACAGTGCAAGGACTCTTTGAGTACAGATCCCCCTTGGCAAGCAAGGCTGTTTCATCCGGGGAGTTTGTAAGATAAATTATACTATAATAAGTTTAATTCCTCAAATCAGTGCCAGTTTTATGACTATTGCCAAATCATTTGAATTGGAAGTCACCCATCTCCCAGATCACACTGAATTACCAGAGTCGGACGGTACTTTTGTGAAAAACTTTCAAGAACTTCCTCAAAGCATTATTCTCACTGATTCACTCCGACCAATTTTGCAACGAATTCATCCTGACGGACGCTATCGCATCGGTCAAGATTGTGGGATTTATTGGCGTTTAACTGAGCCACTCGAACGCGGTGCCGAAGCGCCCGATTGGTTTTATGTGCCGAATGTTCCCCCACTATTAAATGGTGAGGTGCGACGTTCTTATGTATTGTGGAAAGAATACGTTGCACCGCTGATTGTTTTGGAATTTGTGTCGGGGAACGGTGCAGAAGAGCGAGACAGAACCCCGCCGCCCGAACCCGGTCAAGCCGAAGAACAAAAGGTGGGCAAATTTTGGGTTTACGAACAGGCGATTCGCGTGCCTTACTACGGCATTTATGAAGTGAAAAAAGCGGCTGTAGAAATGTATCATTTAGAAGACAATCGCTATCAGCGCATGAGTGTAAATGAGCGCGGTCGCTATCCGATTCCTCAGCTTGGAGTTGAGTTGGGCATTTGGCAAGGTGAATATGATGAGATGAATTTACCTTGGTTGCGTTGGTGGGATAGTGAAGGGAATTTGCTGTTAATTGGAGAGGAACGTGCCCGAGAAGAACGCCTGCGGGCGGAACGAGAACAGCTTCGCGCGGAGGAAGAAAAACAACGCGCCGATCGCCTAGCAGCAAAATTGCGCGAAATGGGGATTAATCCTGATGAGGTGTGATTGTTTTTATGTTGTTAAATGGGGTGCGATTGCCTTCGGGATAGCTTCGCTGGCGTGTACTTTTTAAACAGCAGAAATATCAGAAGTCAGGAAAGGTCGATCGCACTTTCGATCTGCTCATCCCCTTGTTTATATTAAGATTTCCTTAATTGCTTTCATCTGGTACAGACATCAGTGCTAATATTAACAGCTTAGCTAGGGGTGCCCGAATATCCGGGCTGAGAAAACACCCTTAGAACCTGAGTCTGGGTAATACCAGCGGAGGGAAGCTGTTTATCAAGGAAATTAAATATGCGTACCGAATGGATCGCGAAACGTCAGGGCCAGAGCAATGTATCTCAAATGCACTACGCCCGTCAAGGTGTAATTACTGAGGAAATGCACTTTGTTGCTAAGCGAGAGAATCTCCCGCCAGAACTGATCCGCGCGGAAGTAGCGCGGGGACGGATGATTATTCCCGCTAATATCAATCACCCGAATTTGGAACCGATGGCGATCGGCATTGCGTCTAAATGCAAAGTCAACGCTAATATCGGTGCATCTCCCAACTCTTCCAATATGGAAGAAGAAGTTGACAAGCTTAAACTAGCAGTGAAATACGGCGCTGATACCGTGATGGACTTGTCCACCGGCGGCGGGAATTTGGATGAAATTCGCACTACGATTATCAAAGCTTCACCAGTCCCGATCGGTACTGTACCCATTTACCAAGCACTAGAAAGCGTTCACGGTAATATGGAAAGTCTGACGGCGAATGACTTTCTTCACATCATTGACAAACACGCTCAACAAGGTGTTGATTACCAAACTATTCACGCCGGAATTTTGATCGAACATTTGCCGCTGGTGAGGAACAGAATTACTGGCATTGTCTCTCGCGGCGGCGGCATTTTGGCGCGGTGGATGCTGCACCACCACAAACAAAATCCCCTCTACACTCACTTTAACGACATCATTGAAATCTTCAAAAAATACGATGTTTCGTTTAGTTTGGGAGATTCTCTGCGCCCCGGTTGCACTCACGATGCGTCGGATGATGCTCAATTAGCTGAACTCAAAACTTTGGGACAATTAACTCGCAAAGCTTGGGAACATGACGTGCAGGTAATGGTGGAAGGCCCGGGCCACGTGCCGATGGATCAAATTGAGTTTAATGTCAAAAAACAAATGGAGGAGTGTTCGGAAGCACCTTTCTATGTTTTGGGGCCGTTGGTGACAGATATTGCGCCTGGGTACGACCACATTACCTCAGCAATTGGGGCGGCGATGGCTGGTTGGTACGGTACTGCAATGCTGTGTTACGTGACGCCGAAGGAACACTTGGGATTGCCGAATGCTGAGGATGTCCGAAACGGGTTAATTGCTTACAAAATTGCAGCGCACGCGGCGGATATTGCGCGGAGGCGGCCGGGTGCGCGCGATCGCGACGATGAACTCTCGAAAGCGCGTTACAATTTCGATTGGAACCGTCAATTTGAGCTGTCATTAGATCCAGAACGGGCAAAGGAATATCACGACGAAACTTTGCCTGCAGATATCTACAAAACTGCTGAATTCTGTTCGATGTGCGGGCCTAAGTTCTGTCCGATGCAGACTAAGGTTGATGCCGATGCTTTGACGGAATTAGAGAAGTTTTTGGCTAAGGAACCTGTAGCCCAAAGCTAATAAGCCCTGGCGCATCTAAATTTTACAGTTAAGTTTGATGTAATTCTTGTGGGGTGGGCGTCCCGCCCGCCCAAAAATACAATTTAGATGCCCGACAGCTTATTAGTAGGGTGAGGATTGCCAGCCCAATCAGGAGTGGTGAAGAAATTCTTAAAACCCTCGAAATCTCCTAGCGGGCGATCTTCTTTTTTTTCAGAGTCCAAACGCAATAAATAACGTTTACGGCTAAAAACTAACGCCTAAGATGACACAATTGTGTTGATTGCACCTTGACAGGGCGTAAGGATTCAGGTCTGGAAAAGGGGAATGAGAGAAGGCAGGAATGAGAGACAAGAATGGGCAGAAATAGCCTCACGGAAAAAAGCAATTGCAGAACGAGTTTGAAAGCGACAAGTCTGGATAACACGCTCGTAGATGAGCAGTTTGCTTAAATCGTTCCATTGAGCGAGAATCACCAGAAACTTTCCGCTTGGTAACAGCCAGGTGCAATGAACGTTCAGCAAGATTGTTATCAGGTGGAACGTGAGGATATTCAAGAAAGTACCACCATTGGTCTGCTTTATCCCGTAACGAGATCAGCAATAAACCTGCGGCATAACCAACTGTACCTCGCCAAACTTGCAAAGCTTGATTCAATCGTGCTTTGAAATCAACCGCCCACTGGCAATAGGTCAGCATATCTCCCTGTTCTCGCCAGAGCCGATGCTGTTTAAAAGCTTCATTAATTAATTCAATAAATACTGTCGCGACAGCAGCATTATTATTTTGACCAGGGAGTGCCAACACCTTCTTGAAATGCCGCAGTAAATGAGCTAAGGATCGCGAATTAAATAACTTACAATTTTAATTGTTATGGTGGGATGGGATCTTATAGCCCGTCCAAAAAGGGCGGGCTATAAGATCCCACCCCACTTTCCTTGTGTAAGTTATTTAATTCTCATTCCTAAGCATTTCTGTTGTGCTTGAACTTGGCAACCATGATAAACACTGAAATCGTCACAAGGACTTTAGTCCTGAAATTCTAGAAATTTCCACCCCAAGGTACAGATGTTAAATCGTAAAAATTAACTTGACGCAGCCGCTCTAATTCCTTGAGCCATTCTTGTTCGGCACAGAATTGTTGGTGATATTCTATAGCCTCTTCGCCACTGCTAGCGGCCTTGGCTTTTTCCCACATATTGAGTGCAATCCGACGGCGCTTCATGCTAATTATTTGCTCGATACAGGCGAGGGCAGATCTAATTACTAGAGGGGCGCGATAAACGTTTCTTTCTGAAAACTCGTTTAAGTGAAATAAATGAGAAATTTGATGGAGTTGATTGGGATATTCAATGAAGCTATCTTGCAATTTTAATATTAACTCAGAAGGCGCTACTTGTAAAGACATTTTGTGCAATATTTCTGCATTCACAATCTGGTGCCACAAAAATCTGTGGTGAGAAAGGCTAAACTGCACGTCTCTAGCTTCTATTGCTTCTCTGACATCTTGTCGGTATTCGGGACAGTGCAAGTAAATCTGCAATAATTGCGCTTCTGCTTCTTCTAAAAGACTGCGGGCAACGGCAGATAAGCTTGATTTTGAGCTTGTATTTTCGCTTCCTGGACGCTGCTTTTTATATTGTTTGTTCGGTTTCAGCTTGTTTCTAATTAACAGGGGCATGGTCAAAGATTCGTCTTGACTTTGCCGCTTGGCCCAATCGCTGCCTACTTGATTGAGCAAGTTCTCTGCGAGCATTTTGGTGAGTTTATAATCTCCTTTGCTGAGAATTTCGGCGCACTTTTGCAGGTAATGTGCTAGCTGATTGTCGTCAGTGATATTTGTTAATAACTTGACGATTTTTTTTGTAACTTGCTGGGAAGTATCGGCTTGCTTCAAATCTTGATTGACGATCATTTGTTGCAGTTGCCAGTCGATCCACAGCGGAGCATTTTCGAGCAATTCTCGATATTGTTCTGGCGAGTATGTTTTGAGGTATTCGTCCGCATCTTTGCCGTCGGGAATGTTGAGCACGCGCAGTTGCACTTCTCCTTGATAAGCGAGTTTTTCTATTTCTCCTATAGCGCGTTCTGCTGCTTGAGTTCCTGCTTTGTCGGCGTCGAAGTTGAGGATAATTTGTTTGGAGTCAGTGTAGCGCAATAACTGGCGTACTTGGTTTAAACTTAGGGCTGTGCCGAGGGAAGCGACGGCGTTGGAGATGCCGGCTGCCTGAAGTGCGATCGCATCAAAGTACCCCTCTACAACCACTGCGCGATCGGCTTTGCTAATGGCTGTTTTTGCTGTATCTAAGGCGAATAAAGTTTTGCCTTTGTCGAACAGTTCTGTTTCGGGAGAATTGAGGTATTTCGGCTGTTCGTCGCCGAGAGCTCTGCCGCCAAAACCGATGACTCTGCCTTGGGTGTCGCGTATGGGAATCATAATCCGATTGCGGAAGCGATCGTAATAGCCGCTGCCGCCATTTTTGCGAGGTACAATTAATCCAGCTTGTTCTACTAGCTGCGCCGGATAGTTTTTCTGTTCTACCAAATAAGTGTAAAGTGCTTCCCAACCTTGGGGAGCATAACCTAATTGAAATTGTTGGATAGTTTCTTCGCTCAGGTTGCGTTCGGATTTGAGATATGCTAAGGGTTCTTCTCCTTGGGTTTGTCGCAAAGCGTGTTCGTAAAACTTGGCTGTTAGTGCTGAGATTTCATACAGTTGTTCCCGCAGAGAAATTTGGCGCTGCAATTCTTGTCGGTGTTCGGGTTCGACTGTTTTGACGGGAACTTGATAATTTTTAGCTAATTCTAATACTACTTCGCTGAAAGGGCGTTTCTCCAATTCCATGAGGAACTTAAAAGCATTGCCGCCGGCACCGCAGCCGAAACAATAATACATTTGTTTGGCTGGGCTGACTGTAAAGCTGGGAGATTTTTCGTCGTGAAAGGGACACAAACCTACGAATTCTTTGCCGCGTTTCCGCAACACGACGCGACCGGAAATGACATCTACTATGTCGGCTCTTTGTTTGACTTCTTCGATTGTTTCTGGATGCAGCCGAGGAACTTGCATATGGCTATTTAAGGCAAATTGAAAGTATGTTTATGTTGAGCGATTCCCTGCGGGATAGCTTCGCTTCACGCACAATTCGATCGTCCGGTCGGCAGAAACCGGGTTTTTTACGAAAATACTGGATTTGAGTCTTTGATACTGGTGAAAAACCCGGTTTCTCTGGTATTTACCCGTAAGTGCTATTTGAGTAAAGCTAGGGCATAACTTTATTGTAAGATATTTACACTAACTGTAAGGAGCATCGAAAATAATGCGAATTTTAATGATGGGCGGTACTCGGTTTATCGGGGTTTATCTTACTAAGATTTTAGCAGCACAAGGGCATGAAGTCGTGTTGTTTAACCGGGGCAACAAGCCTGTACCGGTTTCGGGCGTGAAACAGATTCAGGGCGATCGCACAAATGTCGAACAACTGCAAGAAAAGTTATCGACGGTCGAGTTTGACGCCGTTTTTGACAACAACGGCCGCGAACTGAGCGATACAAAGCCTTTAGCTGAAATATTTAAAGGGCGGGTGCAGCACTTTGTTTACATGAGCTCTGCGGGGGTTTATTTGAAGTCGGATCAAATGCCTCATATCGAAGGGGACGCTACCGATCCTAAAAGCCGGCATTTAGGTAAATGCGAAACCGAAACTTACTTGGCCGAGTCCGGTTTGCCTTGGACTTCGATTCGCCCGACTTACATTTACGGGCCACAAAATTATAACGATTTAGAGGCTTGGTTTTTCGATCGCATTGTGCGCGATCGACCGATTCCGATTCCCGGTAACGGAATGCACTTCACGCAGTTGGGGCACTGTCAGGATTTGGCTAAAGCAATGGCGGCGGTTTTGGGCAACGAAAAGGCGATCGGGCAAATTTACAACGTTTCGGGCGATCGATTTGTCACCTTTGACGGTTTAGCCCGCGCCTGCATTCAAGCGGCAGGCAAATCGCCCGATGCGATTAAGATTGTACATTACGATCCGAAACAATTTGACTTTGGCAAAAAGAAAGCTTTCCCGATGCGATTGCAGCACTTTTTCGCCTCAGTTAATAAAGCTGTAAACGAACTTAACTGGAAGCCGGAATTTGACTTACTTTCGGGATTGAAAGATTCTTTTCACAATGATTATCTCGTTTCAGGACGTGACAAAGCTGAGATAGATTTTTCTGTCGATGATGAGATTTTGAAATCCGTTTAAAGTAAAATTAAAGTAAGGTGCAGACTACGCACCTTACCAAGGTGAAGGGATAAAAATAGCAAAAATAGCAATGCAATTAATGATTTGAAGTTACAGATATCGATCTAACCGCCCCAACAGATAATGACCGATCGCCAATTGACTAATGACTTCTTTGGCGTTGAGCTTCGTACAAAATGAGGGCTGCGGCGATCGACACATTTAAAGATTCTACGCCGCGACTCAGGGGAATTTGGATTTGCCGATCGGCCAAACTCCTCAATTCTTCCGACAACCCAGAACCTTCGTTCCCCAAAACTATCAGAGTCGGCACTCGCAAATCTACTTCCCAATAACTTAAACTGGCCCCGGCGACAGTTGCTAAAATTTGCATTCCTCGATTTTTATACGCCCAGACTTCGGCGGTTAAATCTGGAGTGACTGCCATTGGCAGCTTAAACCAAGCTCCTGCTGAGGCGCGCAGCACTTTGGGATGGTCTAAATCGGCGCTGTCTGCGCTCAGCAGCAAGCCGTCGGCATTAGCAGCCGCAGCCGTGCGGACGATCGCCCCCAAGTTGCCGGGATCTTGGATTGTTTCTAAGGCTATTCCTAAAGTTGACAATTTTGCCGGTTCTGTTGCAGTGCGGGGTGCGGTGGCGACAATGCCGTCGGGTTGGACTGTAGTGGCGATCGATTCTAATACTTTGGCACTTACTAACTCGGTGCGATCGGCTAAATTAGCAACTTCCTCCCAAAGTTTCCCGTGATCCTCCAGCCATTCGGGAGTGCAGCAAACTGTTGCTAGCGGGTACTTGGCAGCGCAAGCTTCCTCCAGCAAGTGCGTCCCTTCGAGTAAAAATAATTGTTGTTCCCTGCGTCCCTTCGAGCTGTGCAGCTTGCGGATTTCTTTAACTAGGGGGTTTTGAATACTTGTCAGCATTGTTTAATTCAGCAGAGCGAATGGGGTTATTGCCTGTATCGGGTTAACCCCAAACTTGCTTCTGCCTTTGGAATGCGGAACCCGGGACTTGAACCCGGAAGGCTTGCACCACATGAACCTGAATCATGCGCGTCTACCAATTCCGCCAGTTCCGCATCGGTCACGAATTACTACTTTGCCATATGTTCGCGAATCTGTCAAGTGTTTTGGGGAATTTATTTTTTTTCTGGGCTGCGAGTAATATTTTGCACAAATTACTGTTCGGGTTGAGAAATGCTTTAGTTTCGAGGATTTACTGTTAGCCAAACATCGCACAACGCTGTGTAGTTGAGTAGGGTGCGTCAGATCGCGTCCGGTTATTAATAATCCACAAGCTTTGAGCTGACGCACCCTACGGGATTTGCTGAAAAAATGGGAATCTAATCGGCCAAATCGGGGAAAACCTCGCGCACGGCCGGATGCACCAATCGGTGATTCTGCACGTTCAATCCCTTCGCCAAACTCGGATTCATTTCCAAAGCTTTAATCCCGTTATTTGCCAACTGCAAAACATAAGGCAAAGTGCTGTTATTCAAAGCTTGAGTCGCAGTCCAAGGCACAGCGCCGGGCATATTCGGCACGCCGTAATGCACAACTCCTTCCTCAACATAAGTAGGATTTGTGTGAGAAGTTACCCGCAAAGTTTCCACGCAGCCGCCTTGGTCAACGGCTACGTCAACAATCACAGAACCGGGGTGCATCTTGGCAACAAATTCGCGAGAAACTAGCACCGGAGCTTTTTTCCCCGGAACCAAAACCGCACCGATTAACAAATCAGCATCGGGAACAACTGCTTCAATTTGCAAAGGACTGCTGTAGAGGTATTCTACTCGGGAACCGAACAGAGTTTCTAAATAGGCTAGGCGATCGACATTTACGTCTAATATCTGCACTCTCGCGCCCATTCCTACAGCAATTCTGGCTGCTTCTGTGCCGACAATTCCGCCGCCCAAAATCACAACTTTACCCGGTCTTACCCCCGGTACGCCGCCCAAAAGCACTCCTCTGCCGCCTTGCTGTCGTTCCAGAAACCGAGCTCCGAACTGCACGGCCAAACGCCCTGCAATAACGCTCATCGGCGTCAGCAGCGGCAACTTTCTGTCCGGGAGTTCGACGGTTTCGTAGGCGATGGCCTGGACTCCGCTGCTGATTAAATGTTCGGTTAATGTGCGATCGGCAGCCAAGTGCAAATATGTAAACAGCAACTGCTCTTTTTGCATCAGCGGATACTCAGCAGCCAGGGGTTCTTTAACTTTAACAATTAGTTCGCGCTTCCAGACATCTGAAGCCTTTAAGACAATCTTAGCCCCTGCTTGAACATAGTCCTCGTCCGCAAAACCGGCCCCAGCACCAGCATTCGTTTCTACAAAAACTGTGTGGCCTTTGTCCGAACAAGCCCGGACACTTGTGGGGCTGAGCCCGACTCGAAACTCTAAATCCTTGATTTCCTTGGGGACGCCTATTTCCATCTATAACCTCTAATCTCAGGCATACGTAGCTCGAATCTAACCTAAAAACCATCCCCAGCGGGACAATACCATTGTAGATTTTAGATTTGGCAATCCGGCAATCCGGCTAGGAGAATATTTGTTTAATTTTTATCCAGTGCGATCGCAATTTCCTCAATTTAGACTTGAATTACATAATTTTTTGATTGATAGATCGACTGCAGATGTAGGGCTGATTAACACAGAGTAACGCAGATAATTTCAAGAAGAGTCAATATATTTGATCTGTCACTTATAATTTAACAGGCATAACTCGCCCCCCTACTTAAACAAATGCCACGAATACCTACCTTAACATTCGATCGCGGAACGCTGCTGCTACACCCGCCGCCCAAAGGCAGAGACTGGGTGGACTTTGCGACATGGGACGATCGCGTGGAAAAATACCGCATTCGAGCCATTCACTACCGCCCGCTGGTAGAATGCCTCCAAGCCGACTGCATTCAATTTACCGACGAAGCTAGGGCATACGAACTACTAGGACTCGTACCCAGCGTGGAAATGCAGCCTTACCCACATCAAGAACAAGCCCTCGCAGCTTGGCAGGAAGCAGGAAGCCAAGGAGTAGTCGTCCTCCCCACCGCTTCCGGCAAAACTTATCTGGCACAATTAGCCATGCAAGTCACTGGTCGCAGTACATTAATTGTAGTACCAACTCTCGATTTAATGCACCAGTGGTATGCTAATTTAAAAGCAGCTTTTCCCGACATCGAAATCGGATTGTTGGGCGGAGGTTCGCGGGACAAAACGCCAATTTTAGTGGCAACCTACGACAGTGCAAGTATTCATGCAGAAACCTTGGGCAATAAATACGGATTGCTGGTTTTTGACGAATGCCACCATTTGCCAACGGACTTTTATCGAGTAATTTCCGAATATGCGATCGCGCCTTTTCGACTCGGACTGACAGCCACACCCGATCGCACCGACGGCCGCCACAGCGATTTACATTTCCTGATCGGCCCCACAGTATTTAGCAAAAGACCCGAAGATTTGGCAGGGGATGCTTTAGCCGACCATAAAATAGTTCAAATCATGGTAAAACTGTCAAAAGAAGAGGGCGATCGCTACGCCGAATTAATCAACATTCGCAACGACTTCTTAAAACAGTCTAACATCAAAATATCCAGCCTGGATGGTTGGAAACAGTTTATCATGGCAAGCGCGCGATCGCCCCTGGGACGGCGCGCCATGCTAGCCCACCGCCAAGCCAAAGAAATCGCCCTTTGTACCGAAGGAAAACTGCGAATCTTAGCCAAAATACTAGCAGAACACTCTCCCCAGCGCACCCTAATTTTCACCGGAGACAACGCCACAGTTTACCGAATTTCCCAAGAATTTCTCATCCCCACAATTACCCACCAAACCCCAGTCAAAGAACGCCACGAAATCCTCGAACGCTTTCGCAGCGGCGAATACAAAACCCTCGTCGCCTCCCACGTCCTCAACGAAGGAGTGGACGTTCCCGACGCCAGAATTGCTATCATATTGTCAGGCACCGGCAGCGAACGCGAATACATTCAGCGATTGGGTAGAGTTCTCCGCAAAAGCAGCGATGTAAATAAATTAGCAATTCTCTACGAAGTCGTCACCGAAGACACCAGCGAAGAAAGAACTTCTCAACGCCGCCGAGGAGGAATGCAGCCTCACAAACCCCAACCACAAACACAAATAGAACCGCCAAAGCCAGAATATCAGAAATTAGAAACT
>JAICRN010000339.1 GCA_025937335.1 Microcoleus sp. TY_ISSM_2_bin.22 | reverse complement strand
GACGTAGATAATAATTTGTCACCAAGCTTCCGTTATTTTCGAGATAAACTTCGAGACTTAACGAGTCAGTAAAGAAACCGGGTTTTTTTATTGGGAATCGCCTAGTGCAACGAAGTAGACTCGTAAAAAAAACCAGGTTTCTCGACACCCGTGCCTAAGTCCTGTCTAACTACCAAAATCGGAATAATAGCCAAACTTTTGATGAGTAACAGCCATACACCTAGTTGAGGGGGACAAACCTCAGCTTAAGATTCCCACAAACAGCGAACAACCCCAAAGGTGAAAATAGAACGATGCAAAGCATTTTCGCTCGACGCAGGATGTCGGAGTCAATGAAACTGCTGGTTTGGTAAAATGCCAGAGGCGATCGCCTCACCAATAAAAACCACCAGATTAATTTAAACTGATTAAAAATTAGGCTGCGAAAATCCGATGATCCGCAAGAAGAACCGCAAAAAGTTACCTTTATTGGTAGCATTCTTAGTCTCGCCATTTATTTCTTGGTTCCTGAGTGCGATCGCCCTATTTCTCAGTCTCTGGGTCATCGTACCAGCACCCGCGATGTTCTTGTACCCTTTGGCGGTGGGAGCACCAGAAATCAGCCCTTGGTTGGTCGGTATAAATACGATCGCCCTTGTGCTGAACCTGCTCAGACGGCATCAAGGCAAAGTCTACATTATTTTGTCAATTTGTAACCTGTTCGCCCTCATCCTTGGCCTGCTACCCCTGATTCAGTTCCCAGCAGCCAATGCAGCGATAGCTACCCAAATGCAAGCAGTTTTAGGGGAAAACTATTTAGCAGCCGTTCCTCAAGCCGATCGCGCGCAGCTACGCCCTCAACCGTTTATCCTCGCAGATGCGTTCCGAGGAATTCCGATTAGAGACGTTAGGATCGATCGGGCTATTGGATTTGCCAACCCTGACGGAGTTTCACTGCAATTAAACCTTTATCGGCCGATGCAAATTGGCAAATATCCGGCGATTATCACCCTCTACGGGGGAGCTTGGCAGAGAGGCAATGCCGATTACAATGAGGAATTCAGCCGCTATATGGCCGCCCAAGGCTATGGTGTGATTGCAATTGCTTACCGCCACGCTCCCAAGTATCGATTTCCTGCTCAGCTTGAGGACGTACAAGCCGCTCTTTCCTATATCAAAACTCATGCTGCTGAGTGGGAAATCGATCTAGATCGAATTGCTTTGATGGGAAGGTCTGCAGGTGCCCATTTAGCAATGCTAACTGCTTATGATTCTAGTGTGCTTCCAGTTCGAGCAGTTGTAAATTATTACGGGCCAAATGACCTGATTCGGGGATACAATGACCCACCTTTTCCTGATGCCATAAATGTTCGAGCCGTCTTGCGTGCCTTTCTGGGAGGAACGCCAGACGAACTCAACGAGCTTTACCGTCGGGCTTCTCCCATAAATTATATTAAACCCAATCTTCCCCCTTCTCTACTGGTTTATGCAGGTCGCGACCATATCGTTCAGCCCAAGTTTGGTCGATCGCTCTACCAACGATTGCGAGCCGCGGGCGATCGGGCTATTTTGCTCGAAATTCCGTGGGCTGAACACGCCTTTGATGCAGTTTTTAATGGCCCGAGCAATCAATTAGCTTTGTACTACACAGAACGCTTTTTAGCTCATGCTCTGAAGTCTTCGGATTACCAACCACTTAACTAAAAACTATCAACTTACTCATTTATGCTCAATAAACTGCGGCTATAACAGTTTAATAAGTTCCCAAAGTTTTATTGACTAAACGAATCGTACCTCACTATATATAGTGTGCCTGTGTAAGTCCTGTAAATGTACGATCGCCCCCCTGTTTCAGCGCCCAGCGTCCTGTTACACTGAAATCCTGCGGTTGTTTGCGATCGGTGCGATCGACCGTTCGGAAAAAAAACTAAAATTCTGTAGCCTACAATACATTTATTTGGTTAATGATTGTTTAAACTCTCCAAGTGTAGATTGTGTACTCTCCATAATTCTCCAAAACCCCTAAACGAGTGCGTTGTTTGCTGGACTGCGATTTATCGATCGTCGAACCGTTAAAAACCATAAGTAGTTTTGACTTGAATTCATCGGAATTGATTCGCACAAAATTTTTGAGCTGACCAGGGTGAAGATTAGTTACTAAATTTGTGCAGTGCAGACATCTATAATGTTGACTCAAGTTTGTACAGGCTCTTGCCATCTATCTTCTTGCTAATAACCGCAATCCAACCGCATCTCACACTGGATTGTCACAGCCGACGGAGGGCGAAGTCATTGCGCCTCGCTCCTCCAATCTTTTAGAGTCTGCCAAAAAGGCATTCTCCCAAAAGTTAGCTTTGACTAAAAACGTTGGGTAAATCCAACATATTCGTCAATCGTTAGACTTTTGCTAACATCTATTTTTTCTCAACTACTCGTCCTGCAATCCCAATAAAAATAACCATGAGTGGAAACCAATCGCGCGTTCAAGCAATTTCTCAAATCGTCAACCGCAAACAGATGCCTGCCCGGCCTCTCAAGCGGTTAGAAGATATGTGGGCAACAGACGTTTTTAGTCTGAGCAAGATGCAAGAAAGTCTGCCCAAAAGCATTTTCAAATCAGTAAAAAACACCGTTCAAACCGGCAAAAAACTCGATGATTCCGTAGCTGATGTAGTTGCAGCAGCAATGAAAGATTGGGCTATTTCCAAAGGAGCCCTGTACTACGCCCACGTATTTTACCCGCTAACCAACAGCACCGCCGAAAAGCACGACGGTTTCATCTCAGTGCAAGGCGACGGCTCCGTCATCTCAGAATTTGCAGGCAAAGTTCTCGTACAAGGCGAACCCGATGGCTCCTCATTCCCCAACGGCGGCATCCGTTCCACCGCCGCCGCTCGCGGATATACAGCCTGGGATGTCACCAGCCCTGCTTATGTCATGGAAACAGACAACGGCATGACATTGTGCATTCCCACTGTTTTCATCTCCTGGACAGGTGAAGCCTTAGACAAGAAAACGCCGCTTTTGCGTTCCATTGCCGCCATGAACAAAGCAGCAACCCGAGTGTTAAAGCTATTAGGAAATACCGAAATTGCTCCGGTAAATTCCAGTTGCGGTTCCGAACAAGAATACTTCCTGGTAGATGCCAATTTCACCAACAACCGCCCCGATTTACTATTAGCAGGTCGCACCTTGTTTGGCAAAGCTCCTGCGAAAGGTCAGCAATTTGACGACCACTATTTTGGAGCGATACCAGAGCGCGTTCAAGTCTTCATGCAGGAAGTAGAAGAAAAAATGTACCGGCTGGGAATTCCTGCCAAAACCCGCCACAACGAAGTAGCTCCCGGTCAGTTTGAAATTGCACCAGTTTTTGAAGCTGCAAACGTCGCCAGCGACCACCAACAATTAACCATGACAATTCTCCGCAACACTGCGAAGAAACACGGTTTTATGTGTTTGCTGCACGAGAAGCCTTTCGCCGGCATTAACGGTTCTGGCAAACACGTCAACTGGTCGGTCGGCAATGCCACCCAAGGAAACTTATTAGACCCCGGCGATACACCGCACTCGAACATACAATTTCTAGTTTTCTGCGGCGCTGTGATTCGGGGAGTTCACAAATACGGCCCGCTATTGCGTGCGGTAGTTGCGACTGCCAGCAACGACCACCGATTGGGTGCAAATGAGGCTCCACCAGCAATTATTTCTGTCTATTTGGGTTCGCAATTAGAAGATATCTTCGCGCAAATTAGCCGGGGAGAAGTTAAGGACTCTAAAGGTCGGGGAATTATGAACTTAGGTGTAGAAACACTGCCTACTTTCATGAAAGATGCTGGAGACAGAAACCGGACTTCGCCCTTTGCCTTTACTGGCAACCGCTTTGAATTCCGTGCAGTAGGTTCCGGTCAGTCTGTTTCCGGGCCGCTGGTGGCGATGAATACAATTCTTGCAGATTCTTTGGACTGGATTGCTAACAAATTAGAAAGCGATTTGGCTAACGGAACAGAACTGAATGCTGCCATCCAAACCATTCTCAAAGAAGTGATGGACGAGCACGGTGCGGTTGTATTTGGCGGCGACGGCTATTCGGAAGAATGGCACAAAATGGCCGTTGAGGAACGGGGTTTAGCTAACTTGCGGACTACGGCAGATGCTTTGCCCGTGTTGAAGGAAGGATACATTGAAGACTTGTTTGAAAAGACAGGTGTTCTGACTCCTGTTGAATTGGAAAGCCGTTATGATGTTTATGCAGAGCAGTATTTGCTGGCAATTGAAGTCGAAGCAAAACTGGTAATAAGCATGGCAAAAACCATTATTTACCCCGCTGCGGTGAGGTATTTAGCTGAACTTTCAGGCACAATTTCTAAGTTGAAAGAGATTGGGATTGAACTGGAAAAGGAAAGTGCCGAAAAAGTAGCAGTGCTGGTTAAGTCCATGATGGATACTGCGAGCAAATTGAGTGCTGCTTTGAGCAAGCACGATTTTGCTTCGACAGAAGACCATATGCAGTATGCTTCGCAAACAATTCGTCCTTTGATGGATGAGGTTCGCAAGTATGCAGATGCTCTGGAAGGTGAAGTGGCTGATGATTTGTGGCCTCTGCCTACTTATCAAGAAATGCTGTTTGTTAAGTAATAGCAAACAAATTCGGTTAATTGCAGGTTAGATTTGTAAGGACGCGGCAGTGCCGTGTCCTTACTTTTTTTTGAGCTTAAATGAGTGTGACGCTGAATCGTATCCGCTCAATAACTCGGGGCGGACTACCCACTCAGGAACGATTTTGCGTCATTTGAGGTGCATCATTGAGCGATTTACCCCGGATTATTGAGCGGATACAATAGTTTGGCGTTTCTCGGTGCATTATTGCTGGTCTAGTTTTGGGTAGAACAGCGATACAATACCAATGCAGCTAAGTGGACTAATTCTGTGCTTGTATGGTGTCTGTTTTGGCTATTTTCTACTGTCATATATACAGAAGGATTGTGTTTGTTCCTGACAGCATCTGCATTGCGATATTTGGAGAGGGACGAGTATATTTGGGCGACTTTTTGGGGAGCTTTGACGACTGGTACTAGGCCGCCGGGACTGGCGCTGATACCTACTTTTTTGCTGACAGCTTGGACAGTCGTCTGTTTGGGTTTTTGCTCTTTAGCCATAGCGATCGACTCCGGTGATATGCAATCGGTTCACCGCTAGGCTTACGGCATTGTGTCGCTCTCTATCGGACTTGTTTAGTGTTGAGCAGTCAGCCTCGGTGGGATATGCTGTTATGACATTATTTGCTACATTACTGCTATACATGGCTGTTAAATTTGCGGCTTGGGCGTAGGTAGCTTAAGATACTTATCCATATCTTTTCCATCAACTTAACTTACTCTATTTCCCAAGCTGCCTGAAAAAAGTCTCTTTCGCACAGCATAGCGTAGCGATAGGTTGCTTCTACTTCTGGCTCAGCTTCTGCGTAGCGATCGACCAAACTTTCCAGTCGTTTTGCTAAAATCTCAAAATCAGGGCTGCTATAGGTAGAAATCCAGTCGCTAAAGGCGTGTTCCGGTATATTAGGTTTAGCTAGCTGCTGTCCCAAAAAAGCATACAAACGCAAGCAAGGAGTCATCGCGGCTGCTGTCAAACCTACACCGCTTCCCCAGGCTGTCGCTAATAAAAAATCTGTGTAGCGGCGGGTAGCGATTCCCGGTTTTGCCTCTTGCAAGTTTACACCCCATTTGGCTGCATATCCTTGATGCAAGCGAAGTTCTTCTACAACGCCGCTGCCGAGATTGTGGAGGATTTCAAACCCCTCCCAGTCGGGTGCTTTTGCCGCAGCGATACTGTAAGCGCGAGCGAATGCTCCCAGAAAAAATGCGTCTTGTGCAACGTAATATGCAAAACTATTTTGGGGGAGGCTGCCGTCAGCAATCCCTCTGACAAAAAGATGTTGCAGACAAGCTTCGCTTAAGTCTTGATTTGCTTGCCACAGATAATTTGAGGTTGTCATGCAATTTTGAATCGATGGGTTATGATTGTAATTTTTAGAGTCCGACTCAACAAGTATGATAACATATATTTTCGCTTTGCTTCCGTCAGGATTGGACGTTTTTTTGGGGTATTTAAGAAAATAGATAAGTGTTTGTCTACTCCTATTTTGCCCGATGCTTTTCTATAGTTTAATCGCGAAAAACCGCGTTTAATATATCCTTTGAAGCCGCCAGCGTGTCTGAAAAAAATCAGCTTTTAATATACATTATTGGAGGTAAAAATTAGGTAGATTTATGTAATTTGGTCATATACGCTCGAAATTGACAACAATAAACTGGGTTGTTTTTGTTAGCGTGCGTCCAGAAATGTATATTTAAATTGACATTTAAAAACCTAATTTCCTAAAAGAAAATGCGATGAACGATACACCTAAATAT
>JAICRN010000065.1 GCA_025937335.1 Microcoleus sp. TY_ISSM_2_bin.22 | reverse complement strand
GACGCCGTACCGAAAAATACAGCCCGCGGCGAGTTACAACTGCTGCCGAGGGCGATCGCAGCTAATTGACTTTTGTCTCCTAATTCTGACAAAAACACTGTAATAAAACTTATTGCCAAAAGTTGCCAGTCCATATTTTTTTCAGTTTTTAGTTAGGTATTTTAGAAATTTAGGACTTACCGACAGGCAGACAATTAACCCAGCACTTCCCACAGTAAAACCGCCGAAATCGCCAGCAAAATCACTCCGGCTGCTCTCTCCAAAGTTCTCGGAGCAATCCGACTAGCCAGCCACCTTCCCAGCAAAACCCCCAGCAAACTGGTTGCTATCAAAGCTGAACCCGCACCCGCAAAAACTATCCAAGGATTTCTAGATTCAGCCGTCATCAGCAAAATCGCGAGCTGAGTTTTGTCTCCAATTTCAGCTAAAAAAATAGTTGCAAAAGTAGAAGCAAAAATTGCCCAGTGCTTGGGCTTCAGTTTCTTTTGTTCCTGACAAATATCGGGATGTGCACTCACTGATAGTTCAGGTGGCTCTGGGGTTAAATCAGCACAAATCTCAGAAGCCTCTTTTAGTTGTATTTGTACCTGTTGCGGCAAATCATACTTGGGGTTTACTGAGTCAGAAGCATACAAGCTTGGCGGAACAGAATCAAGTTTCACGGGCAATGAGTGCTAAACGCTATTTATTTTTGACTTGTACCTTTGATTCTAACTTTCTCTGTGCGTGCTTTTACCAAACCAGGGTCATCTTTTTCGCCGCAGATTTCAGCAACTGATTCCTGGAACCACTCACCTCACCCAACAAGGGATACAAGCCCCCTGATTTATCTGTCGAGTCAATCTAAAATCTAAAATCTAAAATCTCAAATTGACTGACTCGCTGGTTCAGGTGCCGTAAGTTCGATCGCCCGCATCTCCCAAACCAGGTACAATAAAGCCCTGTTCGTTGACTATTTCGTCGATCGTTGCCGTGTAAATCATCAAACTCGGGTACTCTGCACTCAGCCTCTTCAAAGCCGGAGGAGCAGCCACCACAGAGATAATCCGAATCAAGCTCGGGTCAATTCCCCGTGCAGTCAATTCCTGCATTGTCGCTACAATCGTCCCGCCAGTCGCCAGCATCGGCTCGCTAATTATCACCCGCGTTTCCGGGTTAAACTGCGCCGGCAATTTGTTCAAATAACAAGTCGGTTCCAGCGTCTCCTCATTCCTTGCCATGCCGAGGTGGTAAACCGAAGCCAGCGGCACAACCGTCTGAATTCCTTCGAGCAGTGACAAACCCGCCCGCAAAATCGGTACCACAACTAACGGAGCTTCCGGGTTGATAAAAGTCGCCGGACATTCTGCCAAAGGCGTCTGCACTGTGGTTTCCACTGTCGGCAGCCATTCTCGAATCGCCTCGTAAGCCAGCCACCTTCCCAATTCTGTCATCGCAGAACGAAAAAGTACCGATGGGGTGGCGGCGTCGCGGGCAACAGCCAGCCAGTGTTTAATTAACGGATGCGGAGGAACGTAAACGCGCAGTTGCAGGGACATTAGAAAATTGGGGAGATTGCTAGGTTTGAGGGATTTTATGCGGTGCGGTCGATCTTCTTCGAGCGCTTTCCTTCGGATCGCGAAAGCTAACGCTAACTGGCGATCGTCGATCGCTCTGTGCAACTTATCACATCCTTGAGGGTGCATACAAGCCAGAGAATGAGAATCGACATCTTCAAGATTGCAGTCGCGGCTTCAAACCTCCGCCTCACAGCTAGCCTCCATCTAAAGACGACTCAACAGCAACCAAATAAACCTCAACTTTAGTTTTCTCTTTAGTCCTTTTCAAAGGACTTCAGCTTTTAGGCAGGGGTTGAAACCCCTGCCGGAGTGTTGCGACAAGCACAAGCCGTCCCTTAAAACCCATTCGCCGATCGACCTCCATCAGCTTATTGAAATATTTTTCTAATAGTATTGACATTAATTAGCAACAAGGCTATAGTGATTTTTAGTGTTCTCCTCTCAAAGGATCGGCAGACGGGGGCAGTCGGCAATGGTAGACTGTTCCCGCATTTTTTTTGAAGCTGGGGCATCGGGCGTTGGCATGAGAGATAGGGAAGAGGGAAGAGGGAATAGGGTAATTAATATTCGTTCAACATCTGCCTTCAACATCTGACGAATGCCTGACAATTAATAATTAATCCGTGTATCCGTCTCAAAATCCGTGTCGTGCCTTCTTCCTTGTAGAGCGATCGACTGTAATATTATGGAAATTATTAAGATTTTTAACCCAATGTCAGCTCCTACCCAATCCCAGTTATTTTCTCCCAACTCCCGCCCTACACAGCAAGAGTTTGATGTGATTGTCATCGGTTCCGGCATTGGTGGACTCGTGACAGCCACCCAGCTAGCGGCTAAGAAAGCCAAAGTTTTAGTGCTCGAAAGTTATACAATTCCGGGGGGTAGCGCTGGATATTTCGATCGAGAAGGCTACAGATTCGATGTCGGCGCCTCCATGATTTTTGGCTTCGGACAGCGCGGCACCACCAACCTCCTCACCCGCGCCCTCAAAGCAGTCAACGTCACCCTAGAAACTATTCCCGACCCCGTACAGCTTCACTATCACTTACCCGACGGCTTGGAACTTGAAGTTCCCCAGCCTTATGAGAAATACTTGCAAGAATTAACTGACAGGTTCCCTCACGAACGCGAAGGAATCCACAAATTTTACGGCGAATGCTGGAGTGTCTTCAACTGCCTCAACGGGATGGAATTGCTATCCCTAGAAGAACCCGGATATCTGGTTCGAGTCTTTTTTCAGAATCCTTTAGCCTGTTTGGGATTAGTAAAATATCTGCCTCAAAATACAGGCGACATTGCGCGCCGCTACATAAAAGACCCTACTTTGCTGAAATTTATCGACATGGAATGCTACTACTGGTCTGTAGTACCTGCAGACTTGACGCCAATGATTAATGCCGGAATGGTATTTTCCGACAGACATTACGGCGGCATCAATTATCCCAAAGGCGGAGTCGGTCAAATCGCCCAAAAATTAGTCGAAGGATTAGAAAAATGCGGCGGGAAAATTCAATACAAAGCTAAAGCGAAAAAAATTATTACAGAAAACGGCCGCGCTGTCGGAGTAGAGCTAGCAACCGGCGAAGTTTACCGGGCAAAGCGGATAGTTTCTAACGCCACGCGGTGGGATACTTTCGAGAAATTGCTGCCTGCTGAAGAGATGCCCGCGAGTGAAAAGAAATGGCAGCAGCGCTATCAAAAAGCCCCCAGTTTCTTGAGTCTGCATTTGGGAGTAGAAGCAAGCGCAATCCCTGCCGGTAGTGCCTGCCACCATATTTTGTTAGAAGATTGGGACAAAATGGAAGCGCCGGAGGGAACTGTTTTGGTGTCAATTCCGACCGTGCTCGACCCGGATTTAGCTCCCGCAGGATATCACATCGTTCATGCTTTTACGTCGAGTTGGATGGAAGAGTGGGAAGGACTTTCGCAACAGGCATACGAGGATAAAAAGGAAGAGGCGGGAGGGAGAATTATTGAAAGATTAGAAAAGATTTTTCCCGGTTTAGATGCCGGTTTGGATTATATGGAAGTGGGGACAGCGCGTTCTCACCGGCGCTTTTTGGGGCGCGAAGACGGAACTTACGGGCCGATTCCGCGACACAAGTTAATGGGTTTGCTGGGAATGCCGTTTAATCGAACTTCTATGCCAGGTTTGTATTGTGTGGGTGACAGTACCTTTCCCGGACAGGGTTTAAATGCGGTGGCGTTTTCTGGGTTTGCTTGCGCGCACCGCATTGCGGTTGATTTGGGTTTTTAGCGCTAGTAGTAGGGTGCGTCAGACGGTTCGTTTGAAATACGAGAAAAAATGTGAGGTTCCTGGCCACCCTACACAAAAACTAAAAACCCGGTTTCTGGGGAAAAACCGGGTTTTAAACTGAAAATTGGCAGTTTTCATTCTTTTACTGAGTTCACTGGTCGTAGCTACCGCCGACACCGATTTGGGTATTGTAGATTTTGGCATCAGTGATTGTCATATCTTGCATTGACGCGCCGGATACGTCAGCGGTGTTAATGATGGCAGCGGTCAGATTTGCCCGATCGAGGTCTGCGTCATTTAAACTGGCGTTAGTCAGGAAAACTGCGGTTAAGTTAGCACCCGTCAAGTTAGCACCCGTCAAGTCAGCGCCTTCGAGGTTGGCACTAGACAGGTTTGCACCTCGTAAATTTGCTTCTCTCAAATCAGCACCAATTAAATGGGCTCCCGTTAAATCTGCTCCTGTCAAGTCGCACTGAAAACATTGCCCGGTTGACAATAACTGTTGGACATCAGCGGGATTTTCAGCGCGAGCCGGGTCGGCCAACAGTAGGGGAGTAATTAAAAATGTAGCGGCTAATAGATGGCGTTTCATAATCCCTTTTCCTCACCAGACTGTCTGTTTAAGTTCTTGTCTTTATATCTACAATCTTACCACAGTTGTTTTCGCCAGTTGCGATCGAATTCACAGACCGGCTGTGACATCAATTTCCCTCGACCGCCTACAGATGGTCTCGAAAAGCTCGCAAAACTAAATTTCGCAAAACTTAACATTGCCGGACTGAATACAGTGCTTTTTTGTAGTAACCTTTTCTAGGCTAGCAAAGACAGGCAACAGACGTGTATTTCTGAGGATGGATATGATTGGGGATGCAATGCATGATGCTATAATTTGATTTTATTGCAAAAACTTCAAAATAAACACGTTATTTTTAATAAAAGTGTCAGCCGACAGAAAATTTAACTTAAAATAAACATAACCTTCTAACTTTATAGGTAGAGGGAGAGCCGTCACGGGCCAGATCCCCAGCCAAAGATGGGGTGCATTTTTAACAATAAATTTTAATTAGGTCTCAGCAGCGCTGTCAAAATCCACGTAGTGCTTGGAAAGCAGCGCTTTTTTGGAATGTCGCAGAATCAACGCGATCGCAAAACTAAATTAAATATGCTCAAAAACGATTCCTCCAAGTATCTGCCAACATTAGATCAAGTAATTGACCGCTCACCCTTGACAGTTGCGCCCGATACTCCACTAGCAGAAGTAATTACTCTGATGGGCCAATGGCGCGGAAGTTGCTCTCTAAACGCAGACATTCCACCAACCGATATCTACCAGCAACTAACAGAAATCGTAAATCCGCCCACCTCAAGCGCGTTCAGAGACGCCACAGGTATCTGCGTCTTTGTCGTGGAAAAATCCCTAGAAAAATTTTCCTCGCACTGCACTCAAAATTCTCAATTGCAAGGAATATTCACCGAGAGGGATCTTGTCGATTTGATTGCTTCGGGCAAAAACTTAAAAGGTGTCAGCATCGCACAAGTGATGAGGCAGCCGGCAGCAACTCTGACAAAATCCGAGACTCAAGACATTTTCAGCGCCCTAATTCTGCTGCGCCAACGAAGAATTAACCATTTGCCAATATTGGACAGCGACGGTCAACTCTTAGGAGTAATTACGCCGGAAAGCATTCGCCAAGCTATGCTGCAACCGGCAAATATCTTAAAAATGCGCAGCGTGAAAGAAGTAATGACCGCACAAGTCATTCAAGCGCCTCGATCGGCCTCAGTTAGGAGTTTAGCCGAGTTGATGGCGCAGCACCGGGTTAGCTGCGTGGTAATTACAGAATCAACAGAATTATCGATGAATTTGCCGTTCCCCATTCCAGTAGGTATAGTCACAGAACGGGATATTGTGGAATTTCAAGCTTTAGATATAGATTTGTCGCAAACGATCGCCCAAACTGTGATGAGTACCCCCTTATTTAGTCTCAAGCAAGAAGACTCGCTGTGGGTAGCTCATCTGGAAATGCACCAGCGTTTAGTCCGCAGGTTGGTAGTAACGGGGGAACGGGGAGAACTCCTGGGAATAGTCACTCAAAGCAACTTACTGCGGGTACTTGACCCGATGGAAATGTCAGGGTCGATCGATGTTCTGCACGATTCAGTCATAGAACAGACTAGCGAATTGCAAAAAGCCATCGCATCCCTCAGCTTGACTAACGCCCGACTAGAAAGCGAAATCGCTACCCGCGTGCGGGCCGAGGCGCGGCTGAAACTTCTAGAATCTGCGGTAGTTAACGCTAACGACGCGATCGTCATTATGGATGCCGGACACAGCGATATTTCCGATCCCAGCATCATCTATACCAACGAAGCTTTTACTCAAATGACGGGCTACCTACCCGAAGAAATCATCGGACAAACGCCCAGTTGCTTGCGCGGCCCAGAAAGCGACCCGACCCAGGTAGCTAAAATTCGCCGTACTTTCTCTCGCCGAGAACCCCTACGCCTGGAATTGATTAACTACCGCAAAGACGGTTCAACTTATTGGGTGGAACTCAACAGCGTACCCGTTGCTGACGAGTTCGGGAACGTTACCCACTGGGTGTCGGTGCAGCGGGATATTAGCGAGCGCAAGCGCATGGAACAAGCATTTTTTGAAGAAAAAGAACTCGCTCAGGTTACTCTACAATCGATCGGCGATGCCGTAATCGCTACTGACGCCGACTGCTGCATTTCCACCCTTAATCCAGTTGCCGAAAAACTTACGGGTTGGTGTACCTCGGAAGCTAAAGGTTTGCCCCTCGCCAGCGTCCTGAGAATACTTGACGAAACTACCCGGATGCCGGTCGAAAATATCGCTGAAATGGCTTTGTGCGAAGGTCGGATTGTTGACCAAGGTCACAACAGCTTGCTGATTGCCCGCAACAACCGGGAATTTGCGATCGACCACTGCGTCGCCCCCATCCACGCCAGCAACGGTGAAATAGTCGGGGCCGTCGTTGTGTTCCGAGATGTCACCCAAGTCCGAACTCAAGCGCGGCAACTCACCTGGCAGGCAACTCATGACCCCCTGACGCAATTAGTCAACCGCCGAGAATTTGAGTACCAGCTAGAACAAGCCCTGCACAGCGCTCAAGGTTACGGACACGAACACGTGATGCTTTACCTGGATCTCGATCGCTTCAAAATAGTTAACGACACTTCCGGTCACGCTGCAGGAGACGAACTGCTGCGCCAAGTCAGCCAGCTATTTAAAAGTCATATCAGCAAAACCGATATTTTGGCGCGTCTCGGCGGCGATGAATTTGCCGTACTCCTGTACGATCGTCCCGTCGAAGGAGGATTGGATGTTGCAGAATCGCTGCTGCAAAGCATTCAGGGATTCCGGTTTGGGTGGCAGGAAAAAACTTTTTCGATCGGCGTCAGTATCGGTTTGGTAGCAATTCATCCCAAAACAGCATCGACATCTGCGCTTTTGAGCGCGGCCGATATTGCCTGCTACGCTGCTAAAAATAAAGGCCGCAACCGGGTGCAGGTTTATGAAGCGGGCGATCGAGAATTAATCAAACAGCACGGCGAAACCCAGTGGGTTGTGCAAATTAATCAAGCTTTAGAAGAGAATCGCTTTCGCTTGTACTCTCAGCCGATCGTACATTTGCTCAACTCTCCAACCACCCGAACCCACTGCGAAATCCTGCTCCGCCTCCAACTTGAAACCGGTCAGTTGGTGTCGCCCATGGCCTTTATTCCGGCGGCAGAACGCTACAACTTGATGCACGCGATCGACCGCTGGGTAATTAGCACTTTATTTAGGAATTTATCTAAAATTTTCACGGCCAATTTATTAGTCCAAAACCCCGGAGCAGACAGCGATAAAATAGTTACCTTGCCCGCTTGCTCCCCCATGTCTAATTCACAAGCCTCATTAGGTCAATATCCCAGCCTTTATTCAATCAACCTTTCTGGGGACAGCCTCAACGAAGAAAAGTTTATCGAGTTTATTCAGGAGCAGTTTTCCATCCATCAAATACCGCCGCAAATAATTTGTTTTGAAATTACAGAAACCGTAGCGATCGGTAATCTCAGCAAGGCAGCCAGCTTGATTTGGCAACTCAAGGAACTAGGATGCCAGTTTGCTTTGGACGACTTCGGCAGCGGGATGTCTTCCTTTGCTTACCTGAAAAGTTTGCCTGTTGATTATCTAAAAATAGACGGCAATTTTATTAAGAATATTGCTGACAATCCTATTGATATCGCAATGGTGGAAGCTATTACCAAAATTGCTCACGTCATGGGAATTAAAACTATTGCCGAGTATGTCGAAAATCAAACAATTATGGATAAACTCAATGAACTTGGGGTAGATTACGCTCAAGGTTATCATTTGGGCAAGCCTCAACCTTGTAACTTCACATCTCCTATTTTAGAGCAAGCTTTGGGGGAGTTTCCTGTTAATTCTTTGGCTTTTGAGGCTAAGCTGGCTTGTTGAACAAGGAAGTTCGGCAACGAGCAAGCAATGGGATTTAACGGATTTAAGGGAGGGATGTTGAGGAAACAAGGAAAAGGGAGATGTTAAGTTGCGATCTCAATTCCCCATTCCCCCTTTTCCATTACCCATTACCTTCTACAATAGTTTCCGCTGCTTCAATGTACTGACTGTCTAACAAAAAAGCACCTTTTTCAAAGCGAATGCCCCAATAATTGCCGGGACGCCGATCGATCACAACGCCTTCAGCGCCGATCGCAATTAAATTCGCAGGCCGCAGCATCGGCATCGGTTCGGCAGTTTTGACGTAAGGCGGCATCGCCACAACTCGGACTTTTTGACCGATTGTAAATTCTTTTTCCATAATCTTTATTCCTTTTGGCGATCGGCATAATCTAATCGTAACTGGGAGTGCGATCGAGAGCGATGAAATTTCAGACAGTATCTTTCATGCGTTTAGCCAACAAACAATCCTCAAAGCTAAAGGATTCTTCGTCTAAAAAGCTGGAGATTGCCATTTCAATCGCGGCTTCGAGAGAACATTCAAGTTCAGCGGACTTGGACAAGAGGGCAGCTTTTATATAGTCAGGCAAATAATCGACCAACTGATGAATAGCTTCTGGAGAAAGGTGTTGCGTGGCGATAGTTTGAGTCATGATTCTCTGGGGATTTTAACGTTGTAGGGAGGGTTGCTGGCTTGGAGGATGAGGGTTTCTAATTCATATGATAACCCCGGTCTTTGCCATTGGTTGAGAGTGACGAAGGCAATCCTTACTTCGTCTGGATTGTAGCGATCGAGCCAGCCCCACAGAAAGGCTTTATGTCCGTTGCGAAGTCTGTCTCGCAAGTTTTTGGCTTTGCCAATGTAAAGCAATCCTTCGGAGGAATGCCGAAATGCGTATAAACCTACTCTGGTAGGAATGGTATCAAAGTCGCGGCTGAGGGGTTGGCATTGCTGGAAGGGGGTGAATGCAAGGGTGTCGAGAATTTGGCGGGCTTCTTGTTGGATAGAATCGGGCATAATGAAAGGCGATCGTATTTGCCAGATTTTATATTGAACGATCGCCCATTAATTACCGACATTAACTTCAATTTCAGATTCTTTAGTTGCCTCGCCCCGGTTTGCAATCGGCAAAACCAACTGCTTCGCTATCGAGGAAATTAGCAATTGCCATTTCTACAACAATTTCGATCGGATATTCAATTTCCGCAGCACGGGCGATGAGGGCGGCACGAATTCGTTCTGGAAGGTATTTTAGGATGGCTTCGGCATCAGCAGCAGATAGTTGTTCCAGAGTTGTTGATTGCATGAGTCTGGTTTTCCAGTGGGATTTGAACGTTGTAGGGCGGCTCAGTTGCCCTCAGAATAATGGCTTCTAGTTCTAATAATAACGCAGGGTTGCTCCAGACCGAGAGCGGATGAATGGCGATCCGAACATCTTCCGAGTTGTATTTGTCCAGCCATGCCCACAGAAATGCTTTGTGTCCGCCACTAACTCTACCGCGCAAGCTGTTGGTTTTACCGATGTAAAGCAGGCGATCCACACAAGGAATGTTTCTGTTTGATTGATTAATTAATTAGGGATGGATAATAAAATGGGGAATTCTAAAGCATTATCAAGGGAATTACGGCAAAATTATTGATATTTTAGGCTGCCATCTTCGTTATATTCAAGTTCATGATATTTTCCGCCTAACCCTAAGTCATGAAGACATCGTTGGTAGTTTTTGGCTCCCATATCGAAAGGGTTAGTCCTGTTCAATCTTGCCCATTCAGCTATCTTTACCTGGTTAGTTACCCCTGAAGCATCGCCTACGGTTTTGACAATCCAATCAAACATTTTTTTTACTCTAAGCTGTCTCTCACTCTACCTATCTATATTAGCTAGATATTCACCTACAGGCAATCAAACATTTTTTTTCCTCTAAGCTGTATCTCACCCCTAACTCGGACGATCGCACATAACACCCGATACCGATCGCGCTACAATTATGGATCGGGATGAAAATGGCTGATGTAAAAGTAGGGGATAGTTGCTATGGCTACAAGTCGTCGCATTGAGCGTGTAGCTTCAATGGTTAAACGGGAAGTCAGCCTGATGTTGCTGAATGGAATCAAGGACGACCGGGTAGGTGCCGGTATGGTTAGCGTTACCGACGTAATTGTTTCGGGAGACCTTCAGCATACAAAAATTTTTGTCAGCATCTACGGTACTGATGAGGCGAAGGCCGAGACTATGGAGGGTTTGAAATCTGCTACTAGCTACGTCCGCAGCCAGTTGGGCCAACGATTGCAACTGCGCCGGACGCCGGAAGTGATTTTTCTCGAAGACCGTTCTTTGGAACGCGGCGATAAAATGTTGATACTGCTGAATCAGCTTTCGGCCGATCGCAAACCGGGCATTCTAGATCCCGAGGAAGAATTCGCTGAGGATGAAAGTCCCGATTGAAGCGAGAAGGAAGAAGGAAGAGGGAAGAAGGAAGAGGGGAAGAGAAGGAGATAGGGAAAATTCCCAATTCCCTGTTTGCCCGATTCCCGATTCCCAAATCTAAAATCTAAAATCTAAAATCTAAAATCTAAAATCGAATGATTGACAATCTTTCCTTGCCAGAACTGGTTGCCCAGATGTTCGTGGTGCGCGCTTCCGGCTGCTTGTTCGACCACCAAATTTGCTATCCCGAATGGGAACCAACTGCCAGCAAACTCCGCTATTATCTGGAAAATTTGGGAGTCGGTGGGGTGATTTTGGTCGGTGGAAGTGCTGCGGAGTTGGCGGTTCGATCGCACCAATTGCAGTCTTGGGCCAAGTTTCCCCTGCTGCTGGCGGCTGATATTGAGGAAGGTGTAGGCCAGCGGTTCGCGGGGGCGACTTGGTTCGGGCCGCCGATGGCAATTGCCGAAGTGGCGCGGCACGATGCAGGTAAAGCCGATCGATATGCCGAACAAATGGGCGCTGTCACTGCGATCGAAGCTAGGGCGATCGGTCTAAATTGGATTCTCGCACCGGTGGTTGATGTTAACAACAATCCCGACAATCCTGTGATTAACGTCCGCGCTTTTGGCGAGACACCGGAAATTGTCGGGAAATTAGCCGCTGCTTTTATTCGGGGCGCAGGTCAACACCCGGTTTTGACTACAGCTAAGCATTTTCCCGGCCACGGAGACACGGCGGTTGATTCTCACTTGGAATTACCGGTTTTGCCGCATTCGCCAGCGAGATTGGCTGAGGTTGAGTTACCTCCTTTTGTCGAGGCGATGGCTGCTGGGGCCGATGCTGTGATGAGTGCTCACTTGCTGATTCCGGCTTGGGATGCCGAGTTTCCTGCTACTCTTTCTCGCAAAATTTTGATCGGGAAGCTGCGAGAAGAGTTGGGATTTGAAGGTTTGATCGTGACGGATGCTTTGGTGATGGGTGCGATCGCCAATAAGTACGGCGCTAATGAAGCTGCTGTTTTGGCTGCTGAGGCTGGTGCTGATGTTTTGCTGATGCCCCTTGACCCGGAAGGGGCGATTTTGGCTGTCTGCGAAGCTGTCACTCAAGGGCGGCTCTCATTATCACAAATCAAGGAATCTGTCAAGCGAATTTGGGAAGCGAAAATAAAGGTGGGTTTGTCGATTTCTGACCCCCCCCAACCCAAGGGGGGGAGCAAGGATTTACAATCCATCGACTCGATCGACTTAAGTTGGCTGGCAAATCCTGACTCAAGGGCAACTGCTGCCGATATTTTGCGAGATGCTTTGAAATTTGGCGGAAATCTACCTTTGCAGGTTCCACAGCCACCAGAAAACCAGCTTTTGCGGAATTTGATTGTTGTAGATGATGTTTTGGGGTGCGAGTTTTTGGGAAACCACACTCCGGCGATCGCCGTGCCCGAACAGTTTGGTTACAAATTGCAACTGATTGACGATCGCACAGGTGCGCTCGCGGATAATACAGGTGCAGAGCATTTTTCTCCGACACTGCTGCAAATTTTCATTCGCGGCAATTGCTTCCGAGGCAGTGCTGGTTTGACCCAAGCAGCTCGAGATTTGTTTAAGAAATTATTAAAAACGGGAGAACTGCAAGCTGTTCTAATTTATGGAAGTCCCTACGTTTTAGAGCAATTTTTGCCGCACTTGCCTCCGAGTATTCCTTATATATTTTGTTTCGGGCAGATGCCCGTAGCGCAATCTCTGGCTCTAGAAGTGCTGTTTGGAATTGACACCACGGGCAATGCTTGAATTGCCGGACTCCTAAATCTTTCTTTTGCTGCTGCGTCAGGACTTAAATTCATCAACCCGGTTTCTTGCAAGAAATAATTTTGCCTTTGGCGGCGAAGCATCCAGAAACCGGGAATCGGGCGCGGGTTCGTAAATTTTGAATTGAGCTTTGTAGTAGATGGGCTTGCTAGCCCGGAAAAGTTGCGGCCAAAATCCCAAGACAAATCGAATCACTTACTAATCATTCCTATAAGTTTTTTAAATTGACAGCTATAAATTGTATACCAGTATACTGACAAAATTTAACTTACATATCCGGAATTTTGGATTATATTATTAGCAGGGCCATAATTTTTTTTTTACTAAAACCTTGAGGGCGCATTATGATTCAGTCCACTATCAAAATCCAATACTCTTTAGATGTGATCCAGGATGAAGCCCGCCACCTCGTGCACGAAGGCGTGCTGAGCCGGCAACAGCCTATCTACACGCTGTGCCAATTCATCCCTCCTCGGGAATGGGCTTGCGTGGAGTGCGAGTTAGAAAAATGCGACTTCTTGCTGCGCGATCGCATCGCAGACCTGATTGGTTCTGAAAACTGGGACAATGACTAAAGTTTGGTTCTTTTAAATAAGTTTGCAAATCACTTTGCAAGTAAACTCCGGCTGTATTAAAGACTCTTGATTCTTTAATGCTGGGAATTTTTGACACGCAAATTTTCCAACTCGGCCCTCAGCGCTGCCATGTGTGCAGTTAATTCTTGAATCTCTAGCTTTAGGTCAGGTTGTACCACCGACTCGGGAGGAGCATCAGTCGCTGCATCCGATTGTTTGGGCGAGACAGATTCGCTCTCTGCATTCTCCCGATCGCTCGGTTGAGAGAAAATAGTATCTACAAAATTTCGGGCTTCTCGATCGGTCATTTCTCCTTTTTCCAGCAGCTCGTCCGCGAGCTGGCCCAAATCTGACTTCAGTTTGTCAAGATTTTCTTCTCGCTTTAAGGGATCTTGCAATGTCTCAATTAAAAAGGAAGTTGCACCTAAAGTCAGGTGAAATCCTGTTTGCAGCATTTGAGGCAGGTTGTCTGAATTCATCTAAAAATGCCGCTAGAAGTTTTTCCGAGTTTTTGGTCGCAAGTTGCTCAAATGCGGCGGGCTTGTCGCTTCTTTAGGAGAGAAGATGCGAAGTTGTCGATCGCCCGCGCCCCGAGTCAGGAAATATATGCTTTTGGAGGGATGTTTTTGGTCTTGCCAAGACTAATAGTATCATTACTTCGTAAATTAATAAATGTCAAGTGTAAAGTTTTATAACTAGAAATAGAGACCTCCTCACTGGAAGGGTCAGTCTATTTTAGATTTTAGATTTTAGATTTTAGATTTTAGATTTTAGATTTTAGATTTTAGATTTTAGATTGAAGAGGACTT
>JAICRN010000684.1 GCA_025937335.1 Microcoleus sp. TY_ISSM_2_bin.22 | reverse complement strand
TTGATCGGTATACCGTCCCAAAGTTTGGCGCTCAATTCCCCACTCCCGACTCGTACCTGCAATAGTCAAATCAGCATTAGCAGAAGCAGCAATCACCGATTGAATTGGCTCAGCAGCCTCCACAATCGGAGTTTCAATGCGCGATCGCACCTCAACCGGTAACTGATCCATCACTCGCTGAAACTCGTAACTCAGCTCATTTTCAGCTTCCCCGTCAACCGCCACCCGCAGCACCGTCAAACGGCGTTCCTCGCTATTAACTAACAGTCTCAGCGCCAATTCTAACCCCAAATCATCGTGAATGTTTGCCGCGTAAGGTACTAACAAGTTATTCAACGTTTCCCGGCCTCTGTCAACAAAAATTGCTACATCCACCTTAGCGTTGCTGAGAATTTGACCGACACGTCCTCCCAAACTGTTGCGGCTAAAAGTAGGCCTGTGCCATCCTAGTAAAATCAAATCCGCGCGATCGAGTTCCGCAATTCGTGCCGTTTCCCGGGCTACATCATTAGTAATCCGAATGATGGGATGTACGAATTTTCGGGCTTCCGGCAGTTCCAAACTATCAATCAATTCTGATAATTTCGAGCGGCGTTCTTGAATAATGCGCTCGGCTTCCGCAGGCGTACTTTCAAAGGCATAATCCTCATTTAATTCTATCAAACTCAGAGGATGAACCGCCGCCGACTGTAAATCATTACCGCCCATACCAGCGGCCGGCTGTGCGAGCGCTACCGCTAGTTGCAGTAAACCTTGCTGCGTGCTGGGATTTGCCACCGGTACCAAAATTCGATAAGTTGGCAGCATTTTTTTAGCAGTTTCTTCGCTGCTGTCAGAAATTGGTGAATCTTCTAATTCTGAATCCTCAGAGTTAACTTCTGAAATATCTAAGCGAATTAACCGTTTTGGATAAGTCCACTCCAACAGCGGCGAAGTCATAAAAGTTGTCACTAAAGCCATGATGACTAACATCGTAAATAGCAGCGGCGAAATTACGCCCAGGGACAGACCGATATTCAGCACAATTAGTTCAGTCAAACCGCGAGTATTCATCAGCCATCCCAGCGCTGAAGCTTCGCGGTTGCTGATGCCACAAACTCTAGCCGCCACGTAAGTGCCGACGTATTTGCCGATAATTGCCACGCCTAAAACTGCGCCGCACAGCAGCCACAATTCGGGACTGTTGAGCAGGCCGATTTGAGTGCGCAAACCGCTGTAAGCAAAAAATATAGGCAGCAGAAATATTAGTACAAAGTCTTCGGTTTTTTCGGCTAATTCTCTGGTTAATCCCGCATTTTTGGGCATGGCCGCTCCCAGTAAAAATGCACCGAATATTAAGTGAATGCCAATCAATTCAGTAATTAGGGCAGATGCTACAACTCCCGTGTAAATGCCTGCAAGCACTAACTGAGTTAACCTGCCGGTGCGGTTGTAGTGCTGGGAAAGCTGCTGCAAGAACCAGCGGACTACAGTCAGCATGAAAGCGATATAAATTAAAGATGCAAAAATCGTTGGCAAAGCGCCTAGCATCGAATTAGTGCGAGTAACTGCGATCGCCACTGCTAACAAGCACCAAGCTGTCACATCGTCAACGGCAGCGCAAGTCAGGGCCAGCGTCCCCAATTTTGTATTCTGCAAGTTGTGTTCTGTAATAATTCTTGCCAGCACTGGAAATGCTGTAATTGACATCGCAGCGCCCAAAAATAGGGCAAAGGCTGTAAAAGAAACGCTATTATTTGAAACGATCGGGTACAGCAGCAGCGCGAGCAAGCTTCCCAGGGAAAACGGCACTAGAATGCTGACGTGGGAAGTTAAAATCGCGATATCTAAATTGCTTTTGAGGTACTTCGGATTCAGTTCCAAACCAATCAAAAACATGAAAAATATCAGCCCGATTTGGGATAGGACGTTGAGGAAGGGGACGGCCTCGGGGGGAAAAAGAGCTGTTGCTAAATCTGGTGCAACTGAGCCAAACAGAGACGGGCCGAGCATAATTCCTGCTACGATTTCTCCAATGACTTGAGGTTGCTTGATCCAGCGGAATCCCAAACCGACAATTCGGGAAAGTGCGATGACAATTAGAACTTCAACTAGAACTAGAATGGGGATGGGCATGACGTTTTTGGCTTTGGGATTTTTGCGGGTCGAGAGGACACGGCACTAAAGCCGACAGAATCGATCGAAAAAAATCGATACCAGCTCGATCGAAGGTAGAAGGCACAAGACGCTCACCAACAACGCCATTCTCTCACAAGCGAACAAAGGCTTTGGCAACCTCCCACCTGGATTTTTGGTTTTTAAGAAGCGCTTGCAAGTAACTCTAACCGCAGCCTGCGTACCCCGCACCCAACCCGCGGACTAAATCTCACCTCCGGGTGCCAAGCCAACCCTACGGATATCAAATTGTCAGAAAAAGTAGCGCTGGCTGTGATAAACTAGAAAAGTTGTTTAAATTCGCACATCCGGGTTTTCGGGTGTTTCGAGGGCGCAAACCTTCAGAAATACGACCGGGTGGAGGATTAACCCGAATACAGGAGTTAAAAATACAATGCCAGTAGTCAGTTTGGCTCAAATGTTAGAGTCAGGGGTTCACTTCGGACACCAAACCCGCCGGTGGAACCCGAAAATGTCTCCCTACATTTTTACAGAGCGCAACGGGGTTCACATCATCGACCTCGTGCAAACCGCTCAGCTTATGGAAGACGCCTACGAGTACATGAGAGTTGCCTCAGAAAAAGGCAAAAAGTTTTTGTTCGTGGGTACGAAGCGCCAAGCTGCTGGGATTGTAGCCCAAGAAGCTCAACGCTGCGGTGCTTATTACGTCAACCAGCGCTGGCTGGGGGGAATGCTCACCAACTGGACGACGATTAAGTCTCGCGTGGAGCGCCTCAAGGATTTGGAGCGCCGCGAGGAAATCGGCGCGCTCGATTTGCTGCCGAAAAAAGAAGCTTCCGTACTGCGCCGAGAAATGGCAAAACTCCAGAAATATCTGGGCGGGATTAAGTCTATGCGGAAGATTCCCGACGGAGTGGTGCTGGTAGACCAACGCCGCGAGTATAATGCGGTGT
>JAICRN010000474.1 GCA_025937335.1 Microcoleus sp. TY_ISSM_2_bin.22 | reverse complement strand
TGGATACTGTAAAAGTGTACGAAGTCCAGATTCAAGCTTATATGGGGCAGAACAAGCTGCTGGAAGCACTGAATACGGGACTGCTAGTCTTAAAGCAATTGGGAGTAGAGTTTCCCGATTCACCAGATCCATCTGATATTGGACAAGCGCTGGGAGAGACTGCGACAATCTTGAGCGGAACGAGGATTAAGGATTTAATCGATCTTCCTGAAATGACCGATCCGCACCAACTCGCGGCGATCAGAATTCTATCAAGAATATTTTCTGCTTGCTATTCTACAGTGTCCTCACTGGTACCTTTAACGGTGTGCAAACAGGTCAATTTATCGGTTCAATATGGCAATGCTGCTGTGTCTCCCTTTGCCTATGCCGTATATAGTCTGCTTCTGTGTGGAGCTATAGGGGATATTGAGCGGGGATATGAGTTCGGTCAATTGGCGCTACGTCTAGTGTCAAAGTTAAATGCCAAAGAAATTGAAGCCAAGACCTGTCACTTAGTGACTGCTGCCGTTCAACATTGGAAAGAACACGTCCGGAATACCTTAGAACCTTTCCTGTCAGCTTTCTCTAGCGGGCTGGAAACTGGAGATTTAGAATATGCTGGCTATGCCGTCATGGTGTGGAGTCATTACTCGTTTTTTGTTGGCAAGCAACTAATGCAACTCGAACGAGAGATAGCAACTTACACAGATGCCATTCATAAAATCAGCCAACAAACAGCGCTTAATAATACAAAAATCTGTTGGCAAGCCGTCTTAAACATGATGGGAAGAAGCGAAAATCCATGCCAGTTAAAGGGGAAAGCCTACGACGAAGAGAAAATGCTGCCGCTATATCAGCAAACTAACAACCAACTGGCGATTCATTACTTATACTTGCACAAACTTGCACTTTGTTATGCGTTTGGAAATTACCAAGAAGCCTTAAAAACTATCTCACCAATAGAAAGTTCTTTTGGAGCGTCTACAGGGCAACTAACTGCTGTTATCTTCTATTTCTACGATTCTCTAGTACGGCTAGCTGTGTATTCGGAAACTTCACAGTCCGAGCAACAGGACATTCTTAACCGAGTACAAGCTAATCAAGAAAAATTGCAAAAATGGGCACATCATGCCCCAATGAATCATCTGCATAAATTCTATTTAGTAGAGGCAGAAAAGCATCGTGTTTTAGGCGAAAAAGTAGAAGCGATCGAGATGTACGACAAAGCGATCGCTCTTGCCAAAGAAAACGAGTACATCAACGAAGAAGCACTAGCTCACGAACTCGCTGCTAAATTCTATTTTTCATGGGGTAAAGAAAAAATTGCCCGCACCTACATGACCGATGCTTATTATAACTATATGCGCTGGGGAACTTTAGCTAAAGTTAAACATCTAGAAGAAAAATACCCGCAATTAATAGCGCGAGCCTCTGCGGTCACCGAAACCCCTTTCAACCCTACGATGACAATTGCTCCTTTGACCATTACAGGCGGTCAAACAGAGTTGCTAGACTTGGCAACTGTAATGAAAGCATCTAGTGCCATTTCTAGCGAAATTGTTCTACCTAACTTGCTCATCAAGTTAATGAAAATTTTGATAGAAAACGCAGGCGCTGAAACTGGATCGCTTATTTTCTCAAAAGAGGGTCAACTTGTTATAGAAGCGGCGGGAACTAAAGATCGAGTCCGAGTGCTAGAATCTTTACCAGTATCAAATTCTGGGCAAGTGCCTATCTCGGTACTTAATTACGTCACCAGAACTCAGAAAAATGTCGTTTTAAATGATTCCAGCCTCGATGATATCTTTAACGCCGACCCCTACATTATCCAACACAAACCAAAATCAATTTTGTGTGCGCCTATCCTATCTCAAGGTAAGTTAAGTGCCATCTTGTACCTAGAAAACAACTTGATTGCTGGCGCTTTCACGCCGAAGCGGGTAGAAGTGTTGCGGATGCTATCGGGACAAGCTGCGATCGCCTTAGAGAATGCCAACCTCTATCACACTTTAGAAGTCAAAGTAGAAGAGCGAACCGAGGAATTAAAAGCCAAAAATACGCGCCTAGAAGTAGAAATTCAAGAGCGACAGCGAGCCGAGCAAGCGGCCGAAGCCGCAAACCGCGCCAAGAGCCAATTTCTCGCCAACATGAGCCACGAACTCCGCACACCGCTCAACGGCATTTTAGGTTATACCCAAATTCTCAAACGAGACACAGATTTAACCAGTCAGCAAAATTCTGGTATTAACATCATTCATCAGTGTGGCGAACACCTCCTAACTCTGATCAATGACGTTCTAGACCTCTCGAAAATCGAAGCCGGAAAAATGGAACTCTACTTCACCGAGTTTCACCTGTCAGACTTTCTCCAAAGCATTACTGAAATCTGCCAGATTCGCGCCCAACAGAAGGGAATATCTTTGATTTACGAACCACTAATTCCTCTTTCGATTTGCGTCCAAGCCGATGAAAAAAGATTGCGGCAAATTCTCATCAACTTACTCGGTAATGCGATAAAATTTACCGAAAAAGGAGGCGTTAGTTTTAAAGTAGACAGACTAGAGACTCAGCAATCTTTGTCATCACCAATCGCCAATCCCCAATCCCTAACAGCGAAATTTATTTTCCAAGTAGAAGATACAGGCATTGGTATCGCGCCGGACGAACTCTCAAAAATATTTTTGCCCTTCGAGCAAGCCAGCAGTTCAGTTAGCCAGATAGAGGGAACAGGATTAGGGCTGCCAATTAGTCGCCAATTAGTGGAGATGATGGGCGGCGAACTGAAAGTAAAAAGCTCTTTAGGTAAAGGCAGTATTTTCTGGTTTGAGTTAGAGTTGCCTATTACCGAAAGCTGGGGAGGGTATAAAAAAGAACCTGAAAAAATTATCAGGAGTTTCTCAGGCGAGCGGCGGAAAATTTTAGTCGTTGACGATCGCTGGCAAAATCGCTCTGTTCTAGTTAATCTTTTAGCTCCCATTGGGTTTGAATTGATGGAGGCAACGGACGGTCAAGACTGCGTGAATAAAGCGCTGTTATTTCAACCGGACTGTATTATAATTGACTTGGTAATGCCAGTCATGGACGGCTTTGAAGCGGTGAGGCGGATCAGAAAAATCCCTCCATTGAAGGATGTAATCGCGATCGCAACTTCTGCTAGCATTTTATCCGGCGATCCCCAAAGCATTTTCCAGGCTGGTTGCAACGCTTTTCTCCTCAAACCTATTCGAGCAGAAAAGTTATTAGAATGCTTGGGCAACCATTTAGGTTTAGAATGGATTTATGAGGAGCGAACAACTTTCAGTTCAGAAGGTATCTTCACCGAACTCCCTTCCCAAATCCAAGACCAACAACTGATTGCTCCCCCTTCGGAAGAAGTTGCAGTCCTGTTCGATTTAGCCATGAAAGGTGAACTCCTCAGTATTGAGCAGCGAGCCAGCAAGCTGAAGGCAATAGATATGCGTTATGCACCTTTTGCCAATCAGTTGATTGAATTAACCAGAAACTTTGAAGAAGACAAATTAGTAGAATTTGTTCAACAGTTTAGATGAGGACTAAAAATGACTAGCGAATCTTTAGACAGAGGGACCATTTTAATTGTGGATGATACGCCCACTAATCTGGGTGCAGTATTGGATTTTTTGACCGCATCTGGCTTCACAGTTTGGGTAGCTCGCAGTGGGTCTAGCGCTCTCAAAAAAGTGCAATATTGCCAGCCGGATTTAATTTTGTTGGATGTTCTGATGCCAGAGATGGACGGATTTAAAACCTGTCAAAATCTGAAAGCGAATGACTTAACTAAAGATATTCCAGTCATTTTTATGACCGCGCTGGACGATACAGAAAGCAAAGTTAAAGGCTTTAATGTGGGGGGAGTTGATTATATCACTAAGCCCCTTCAACAGGAAGAAGTTTTAGCTCGCGCTATCACGCACCTGAATCTGCGAAATCTAACTAAAAAGCTTCAGGCGCAAATTGTCGAGCGCGAGCGAGCGCAAGCCGAACTACAAGTTTTGACACAAGAGCTAGAGAGGCGAGTAGAAGAGCGCACCGCTGAACTTTCCCAAACGAATGAACGCCTCAAGCAGGAGGCTGCTGAACGCAAGGTTGCACAAGCAGCTTTGCAAGCATCGGAAGCGCGAGAGCGGCACAAAGCGATACAACTAGAAAATTCCCTGCACGAACTCAAGCAGGTGCAAAGCCAGCTCATTCAAAGCGAAAAAATGTCCGGCCTAGGCCAGCTCGTGGCTGGGGTCGCTCATGAAATCAATAATCCAATTAATTTTATTTATGGAAATCTTTCCTATGCTCTGGAATATTCAAAAGCTTTGGTCGCTATCCTTGACCTCTACGAAAAGCACTATCCTCATCCGCCTCAAGATATACAAGCAGAAATCGTGGCAAGCGAGCTAAATTATCTCAAAGACGACTTGCCTAAATTGTTCAAATCTATGTACTTAGGAGCCGATCGCATCCGCGAAATCGTTTTATCTTTGCGCCTCTTCGCACGGCAAGAAGGATATGAAATGAGATCGGTCAACCTTCACGAAGGGATGGACAGCACGCTGATGATTTTACAGAGCAGGCTAAAATTTAACTCAGACCGCCCCTCGATTGAAGTGGTGCGGGACTATTGCCCAAACCTGCCCGAAGTGGACTGTTATGGGGGAGAAATGAATCAGGTATTTATGAATGTACTTGCAAATGCGATCGATGCTATTGACGAGTGGAACACGCAGAGATCGCTAGAAGAAATTAAAGCAAATCCTAGCATGATTCGGATTAGCACAGAAGTAACAAGCAACAATTGCGTAGCTGTCCGAATTGTGGACAATGGGCCAGGGATCTCAGAAGAGGT
>JAICRN010000434.1 GCA_025937335.1 Microcoleus sp. TY_ISSM_2_bin.22 | reverse complement strand
GGTTCGTCTTTTAACGTGTCTGCGCTTAAATATGGATGGGCGACAGCGTTTGGCATTTGTGCCATTATGTTTGTGCTGATTTATCTCTTTCAGCGGTGGTATCTGCCCTATCCTAGAAATTATGCTCCCGAAGTTGGCGCACCTCAGCAAACAACCAGCTTTATCGAGGCATTTAAAACCTATTTCCAGCAAGATAAAATTGGTTGGATTGTTACTTATGTCCTGATTTTTCGCTTGGGCGATGCCTTGACGTTTAAAATGGCTCCTCCATTTTTAATGGATAAAGTTGAGAAAGGAGGATTAGCAGTTTCTACGTCGGATATGGGCTTATTATCCGGTACTTTAGGGGTAATGTTTCTGTTAATTGGAGGGTTGCTTGGCGGCTATTTGATTGCGAAACAAGGATTGAAAAAATGGATGTGGCCGACGGCAATTCTGCAAAATTCGACTAACGTGCTGTATTGGCTGTTGGCAATCAATCAACCGGGGATTGAATGGGCTTATGCCGTAAATTCGATCGAGCAATTTACTTACGGACTTGGCGTAGCTGCCTATACAGTGTTCTTGATGCGGACTGTCCGCCCTGAATACGAAGCATCTCACTATGCAATTACAACAGCTTTTATGGCGGCAGGAGTGCTGATTCCTGGCGTTTTTAGCGGCTACTTGCAGGCAAGTCTCGGCTATCAAAATTATTTTTTGATGAGCGCGCTGGCTGTGATTCCCGGTATGCTGACCATTTTCTTTCTGCCCTTAGAAGATGAGAAAAAATTAGCATCCATGCCCAGACCTGGACTGGACGATTTCGATTAATATCAAGTCCGGTCGCTATAATTATAAGATCCGGGTGGGGCGGGTTTACCAATGTCTGCACTACTTTTTCGAGATTTCGGTGAACCCGTCCCTGCAGGAATATGGATGTTTTTAATCACTAACTGGTATAAATTGTGCGTGCCTTCATAAGATAAAATAAGGACACAACAATGTTGTGTCCCTACCGAATACCTGTATTGCCAGCCAACTAAATTGAAATAAAATCAGTGGCTGTTAGCGGACTACTTAGAAGACCAGGAATACTGGCAATAACTTCGCCGTTACGGGCAATTTCAATCGTCGTTGAAAAATCGCCTTCAGTAACTCTCACTTGGTTGAAGCTCAAACCTCCGCTCAAACCGATTAAATCTTGACCCTTTTGAAAGTCTATAAGTGTATCTGTACCGGCACCCCCTAACACAAATATGTCGCGTCCAGTGCCACTAATTAAGAGATCTGAACCCGTCGCGCCAATGAGCGTATCGTCTCCTTCTCCCCCGTTCAAATTGTCATCCCCTTTGCCACCTAATAGCTGGTCGTTGCCGGTGCCACCGCTGATAATATCGTTGCCTTTGTTGCCGCTGAGAGTGTCGTTTCCCCCATTGCCAGTGATAATATCGTCGCCTGCCAAACCTGAGGCTGTATTGTTGGCATTGTCGCCTACTAAATTATTAATTTGGGAGAGATCGAGAGCAGTTTTCATTGCTGCAACATTTGCTAAAAAGGAGCTTCCCCCAGCGGTTCTTAATTGTTCTAAACTGCTGCGCGATTCCAGCGATGTTCCCAAGGCAGGCAGTGCAAAGTCTAAGCCAGCTAACAGTTCTAAATAATCTGAATCTGTGAAAGTGAAATCCGGGCGGTTCAACTGGTCTACAGAGATTTCGGCCTGAGTTAAGCCGGGAGGAGGAGCAGTTAACAAACTGCTTTGGCTGTGCTTGTCCAAGACGAGTAGCGGGTTGATAATCGGGTTAGTAAAGGTTTGAAGAACTACTTTTCCGGGGAGAAAAGCTTCTCCTCCCAAACTAACAAAATCGCCGTTAACTATGTAGTGAGTTACATTTTTTCCGGCCCCGGCTTTCTGCTTGAATGTATTGACTGTACTCTGATCGACTCCGGGAGAATTGAAGGTGACAACATCTCCGATAGTAGAGGTAAATTCAGTGGCGGCTAGTTGCGTTATGGCGCCGCCCAAGCTGTGTCCGAGAAGGTCTGGTGGCAAGCGGCGGGGGTTTTTTTCTGTATTTTGACTGATTTGTGTCAGCCAATTTCCGAAGGTTTGTTTGTTCGCTTCAAATTGGTTGAAACCAGTGCCGCGCGAGTCTGCGTTGGCAATATCGTCTACGGGCGAGTCGGTGCCGCGAAATACCAAAACAGGCGGTTTGTCTGGGGTGGTGGAAATTAAGCCGATCGCGTGAAATCCAGTCCCGGGATCGTCAAAGGTGCGATCGATTTGGTAGCCAGCAGCGCTCAAACCTGTTTGAACTAAAGTTTGAAACTGGGGGTTGTTATCTATGTAAACAAGTTGCTTGGCTATAGTTTCGTAAGCGGCGGGGGAGGAGGGCATATTTTTTTATTTCCTGTCGTTTGAGTGGGAATTAGTTTTTAAGCTACTTAACTAAGTTTACAATAAACTCCGTTTATTCACCATATTAATTGGTAATTTTTAGTGGCTTTTTATAGGCAAGTTGATAGAAGTTTTTTGTCACAAAAAAACTTCTTGCTACCAAACCTAGGCCGGTTTCGCGCCACCCAAACTATCAACTTTTATCGCCCTAAAACTAGACAAAATCTACCTGCGTAATATCGCTGGCAACTACGCCTCTGAGACTAGCAAGAATTTCACCAGTAATCGGGATAGTAATTAAAGCTCCGTCACCACCTTGGGTTATTCTAATTTGAGGAAAAGTTAGACCGCGGGACAGTGCAATTAAATCTTGAGAATCTTCAAAATCTAAAATCACATCTGCTCCGCCGCCGGATTCCAATACAAAGCGATCGCGCCCCGCACCGCCAATTAAAAAATCGCTGCCAAACTCGCCGGAAATCAAATCATTTCCGTCGCCACCGTCCAAATAATCGTTATCTCTGCCACCGTACAAGAAGTCGTCGCCAGCACCACCGGTGATGCTGTCATTACCTCGATTGCCTCTGAGAGTATCGTTACCGCGGTTGCCGATAACTGTATCCTCTCCAGGGCCGCCAGTAGCAGTATTGTTGCGATCGTCCCCTGATAAATAATTCGGCTGTAATGGAGCTAAGCCGTATTGCATTTGTCTGATTAACTGCACAAAAGAAAATTCTGGTGCTGTTCTGATACTCTCTGCACCTCCTCTGGTTCTGATGGCTACTGACACATTGGGCAGGGCCAAATTCATCGCAGCGATAAACTCGTTAAAATCTGAGTCGTTGTTATAAGCAAACTCGCGACTATTTAATTGTTCTACAGAAATTTGCCTCTGCAAAAAACCGACTGGCGGAGCAGTTAACAAATTTTCTGTTCGATGTTTTGCCAAAACAGTTAAGGGATTAATACTTGGGTCTGTAAAACTTTGGATAAATACTTTTCCAGGCAGAAATGCTTCGCCAAACAAGGTGACGAAATCTCCGCTGACAATGTAATGATTGACATTTTTGTTGCCGGCCCTGCTGAGATTTCTCCGAAAAGTGTTGAATGTACTCGCTGACACTCCCGGAGAGTTGAAAGTAAAGATATCGCCGGTCAGAGATGTGTATTCGGTTGCTACAATTTGAGCGACTGCTCCGCCCCAACTGTGCCCGATGACATCGGGCAATAATTTGCTGGGGTTTTTAGCAGTATTTTGACCGATTTCTGTGAGCCAATTTTTGATATTATCTTTGTTCTTTTCAAATTCAGGTAAACCAATGTCCCGCGAGTCGGAAAATATAGCGTCGCCGTCGATGAAATCTGTACCTCGAAATACGAGGGCTGGCGGTTTTTGGGCATCGAGTGAACCGAAGCCGATCGCATAAAAGTTGGTTTCTCGGTCGTCGAATATGCGATCGATATAGTAGCCATTAGTATCCAGGAAACTCGAAACTTCATTTTGCTCGCTCGGCTTTTGATTCAAAAAAACAATTGATTTAGCCAGAGCTTCATAAACAGCAGGCGAGGCACTCATAATATTATATTTTCTGTTTGTTGGTATTTGCGATCGCTCTCTTCTCGAGCTAATTGTCCAATGGCAGCCATTATAGCTGACAAGATTTGTATGGTACACTTGATAATATCAACTCAAGAATTAAGTTTTTGCGGTTATGGGTATCATTCGTCAATACATTGCTCCATTAATAGCGGTATTAGTATTTTTCGCGGCTCTGGTAGCAGTCAGTGCTCGCATCTTTTTGCCTGGTGACATGGCTGCCCCGGCACCGATTGAGGAAGCGATCCCCCAAAAGCAAGCGGCAGCAGTCAATCCAATTTTCTTGGGGCTAAATTATGCCGCTCTCGGTGTCCGCTGAGCTGATGTCTGCTCAACTAATACCGGGCTACCGGCTGCGATCGGGATCGCGACTCGATCGGGCAAAACTGGTAAAGTTTATGCACCGGACATACCGAGAGCTTTACCCCGATCGGGAATTGGGACATTTGGCTCAAACTGTCGAGCAGTATTTTTCTAACCAGACGCCGGTTTGGTGGGTAGAGTGCCAGAAAAACAGCCAGGAAGAGGCAGAAATTTTGCCGGTGCTTCCCGAACAGTATCTCAATCCCCAATCTCAAGTCCAAAATCTCCAATCTGTGGTGGGATGTTTGTGGTTGGGAAATGCGATCGACCAAACCACCGGAGAACGCTACGCTCACATTTTTTTGCTGTACGTAGCACCGGAACATCGCCGTCTGGGAGTCGGTGCAGCTTTAGTTATTCATGCTGAAAATTGGGCGCGGGAAAGGGGCGATAGGCAAATTGGTTTGCAAGTATTTCTGAGCAATCAGCCTGCGGTGAATCTCTATCAAAAATTAGGCTATCACAGTCATTCCCTCTCGATGCTCAAATCCCTTTGAAATATAAATTCTACTGGTTTGGAATCAGGGCTAAAGTCCTGATTTATCCCAATTATGAGGACTTCAGTCCTCACTACCAACTTAAGTAACAGCAGAGATATTCGTTTGTAGTAAGGATTTTAGTCCTGATTCATCCAAATTATGAGGACTTCAGTCCTCACTACAAACTTAGGTGACAGCAGAGGTATTTGTTTGTAGTAAGTCATATGTTGCACCATTCTCAATTAGCCTTTTAGGAACAGGCAAGATGCCTGTTCCACAAGAAAATTTATCTGTTGTGGAACAGGCATCTTGCCTGTTGCTGACAAGC
>JAICRN010000143.1 GCA_025937335.1 Microcoleus sp. TY_ISSM_2_bin.22 | reverse complement strand
GGCTTCGTCGGTTCCTTGATTTTTCAAATCTTCAATGTAGCCTGAATCTTGGATAATTCCTTGGACAATTTGCGAAGCTGGCAGAGTTTCAACTTGCGATTGCCAACGACCAATCATTTCGGCAAACTTAATAATAGCTTTTGCAGATCGCCCTGCTAGAGTATTGACAGAAGATTCATCGCTGAGGATTTCCCACAACGGAATGCCTAACTGAGTTGCAGCGTCTTCGATTTTGGAAAATGTGGTATCCCCAATGCCGCGGCGGGGAGTATTGATGATGCGTTTGAGGCTGACGCTATCGTCGGGATTCGCAACCCCCCGCAGGTATGCTAGGATATCTTTGATTTCTTTGCGATCGTAAAACTTCAGCCCGCCGACAATATTGTAAGGAATGTCTAAACGCATTAACGCTTCTTCAAAGGATCGAGATTGAGCGTTTGTGCGGTAGAGAATCGCAAAGTTACTGCCGTTTTCGTATTCGGAGTTTTGGCGCTTCAAGGAATGAATTTGACCTGCTACAAATTCCGCTTCCTCTAATTCGTTGTCCGCGCGCCAGACAACAATCGGAGCTCCCGGTTCGCGAGTCGGGCGCAAAATTTTCTCGATGCGTTCGGTATTGTGTTCGATCAAGTGGTTCGCGACTTGCAGGATGTTTTCGCGCGATCGATAATTTTCCTCTAATTTTACCATTGTCCGAGTTTTTTCGTCGGACAAACCATCTCCAAAATCCTCTTGAAATTCCAGCAAGATGGTATAATCTGCCATCCGAAAGCTGTAAATTGATTGATCGACATCGCCCACGACAAAAATCGAGCGGTTTTGCCATTTATCGAAGTTTTTTGGGTCGGCGTTATTTGTCACCAACATCCGAATTAAATCGTATTGAGTGCGGTTGGTATCTTGGTATTCATCAACTAAAATATGGCAAAACTTTTTATGCCAGTAACTTAATACTTGCTCGTTTTGGCTCAAAAGTTTAACGGGAACGAGGATTAAATCGTCAAAATCTAGGGCATTGTTGGCTGCTAAAGCGTCTTGGTAGCGACTGTAAACATCGGCAATCACGCGACCTCGATAATCCGGTTCTGCTACTTGGTATTCTTGAGGCGACAAGCCTTTATTTTTAGCGTTGCTAATGACATAGCGGACTTTTCGCGGGTCAAACTTCTTGTCGTCAAGGTTCAGGGTTTTGGTGACGATTTGTTTGACGAGACTTTGAGCATCTGACTCATCAAAAATCGAAAAGTTTTTCTTCCACTGGCGGCCTTTTTCGTCTTGATATTTTTCAATATCGTAGCGGAGAATACGACCGCACAAAGAGTGAAAAGTCCCCATCCAAATGTGTTTGGTAATTCTCTGGTAAATTTGCGATCGCAATTTCGTTTGCACATCGGGGGCTAAGTCTACCAAAGGTTGGCCATATTCCGCTTCAGCTTGCTGAGTTGCCAGCAATTTCTCAATTCTTTCTTTCATCTCCCTGGCGGCTTTATTTGTAAATGTCACCGCCAGAATATTTTCAGGATCGACTCGATGCGTGCGAACTAAGTTAGCAACTCGGTAAGTTAGAGCTCTAGTTTTGCCGGAACCAGCGCCCGCTACTACTAACAGCGGCCCGTTATAATGGGCGACTGCTTGGCGCTGAGATGGGTTGAGGTGGCTGAGGAAATCAGTGGTTTGAGTCATAGCTAGAAAGTTAGTTTAATTTTTTAAGGGGTAAATAATACTTGGTATGCGATACCGCGAGTTTTTTTAACGTAAGGTGCGCCTAGCGCACCCTATATTATAACTAGAATGGTGATTTTTTAAACTTTCAATATTTTTGGGTCAAGCGAGTTGTTTAAGGTAAGTTGCGAATTGCGTACCCGACACTATAACTAGATAGGTAATTTTTTTTAAGTTTTCAATAGTTTTTTCAGCCACATTGCAGCTAATACTCCCAAGCCAATCCAGATGGCAATAATCACAACAGCGGCAGCCCGATTTATCGGTTTTCCTCGCTCTATTTCTGCGGCTGCTTTTTCCCGACACTCGGCTAAAATCTGTGGCGGAATCATCTTCAGTACCAACCAAATTCCCACAGGTACAATTATTAAATCGTCCAAATAACCGAGAATCGGTATGAAGTCAGGAATTAAGTCGATCGGGCTAAAAGCGTAGGCCACCGTAAGCCCTGCTAAAATTCTGGCGTACCAAGGTACTCTCTGGTCTGTACTGGCTAAATAAACAGCGTAAGTCTCTTTTTTGAGTCGGCGGGCAACTTGTTTTAACGATTGCATATTTTATTAAAAATTTTATCATTTTTAAATTTTATTTAAAATGAACTATGAGTTGCCTCGAAGTGTCATAAACTGGGTGGGTTTCTATATCGATCGTTGCCAAACCTGTTATTTTGCCCTGAACACCGGGTTTCTTTCGTCGAGCGTCCTGCGGACATCATAATAACTCACAATTTGTTCAAAATTACTGACTATTTTTTTAGTTGCTAAAAATGTAACAAGCCGGATATTTAGCAACTTCAGTGGCAAGGTAAAGTATAGCATCTGTTGTATGTGAGGATAATCAAATTTATGAATTCAAATTTGCAACGTGGCGATCGCATTAATTTCCGCAGTCTGGTAACAGCGTTGTGTTTAACCTTAACTCTCGTTAGTTTTATGAGATTAGATCCGGCGGTGGCCGGGGAACAGCGGATCAGAACGCTGACTGTTACTGGGCGGGGTGTGGAAGCGATTCCTACAACTCAAACACAAGTGCGGCTGGGGGTTGAGGTGCAGGGGAAAACGGCGGCCGAGGTGCAGCGGGAAGCCGCGAGACGATCGTCCGCTGTGGTAGAGTTGCTGCGATCGCGCCAAGTGGAAAAACTCGAAACTGCCGGCATCACCCTCAATCCCATTTATAACTACGATAACAACCAACAGCGCTTGACGGGCTATACGGCCACGAATACCGTCAGTTTTCGGATTAATACTGCATCTGCCGGCACTTTGCTCGACGATGCGGTGAATGCCGGAGCCACACGCATCGACGGCGTGAGTTTTGCCGCTGCCGAAAGTGCGATCGAACAAGCTCGAAAACAAGCACTCCGCAAAGCAACTCAAGATGCTCAATCGCAAGCGGATGCAGTCTTGAGCGCGCTCAACCTCAAGCGGGGAGAGATTCTGGGCATTCAAGTCAACGGTGCGATCGCGCCGCCTCCTCTGTACCGGCAATTGGCTAATGCTCGCCCTGCTGCTGCTGATGCTACAACGCCTGTGGTGGGAGGGGAACAGCAGGTAGAAGCTTCTGTGACTTTGCAAATTGGATATTGATGGCGGGCTGCATTCTAATTGAACGTAAAATGCGATATCTGTTAGATACCCGACTTCTTAAAGAAGTCGGGTATCTGAGTGTTTTCTTTTTTTATGTTTGTCTGCTGGTTGTTAGATAAAATATCTTAAATATCCGACAATAATATGATAAAGTTTTATCATAAAATATGACGAGCAATTTTTATGACGCGATTTATTCACGATCGCTTTGCCAAAGACTTGTTAACAGAACTGCTGTCTCCCATAGGGACGGTGAATATCGGGCATGATGTTACTGCTGAAGTCCGAGAAATCGATGTTTATTTCATTCCAATGACTGTAATTCCTGAATACTCAGCAACTTTAGGGTTGTTGGGAAAAATGGCTGATACGACTGCAATTTTTGAACCGTTTCGCAATCCAATAACTGTCGGCGAAGTCATTAGCTGTATGAGTAAGTTATGGGATTTGCGAGGTGAATTGGAGCGGCAAGCCAGAAGAGAAAATACTCGCTATGATGATGCTAAGTTGCCGACACTGTGGATTTTGACACCTACAGCATCGAAAGCAATGCTGGAGGGTTTTGGCGCGATACCCAAGCCTGAGCATTGGATGGAGGGCATTTATTTTTTGCCCAGGCATCTGAAATCGGCAATGGTGGTGATTCACCAATTGCCCGAAACTCCCGAAACCATGTGGTTGAGGATTTTAGGGAAAGGGAAAGTGCAGCAAAGGGCGATCGGCGAGTTGAGCTCTTTAGCAACCGACGATCCGTTACGGATTATCGCGCTAGAATTGTTGTATCAGTTACAGTCAAACTTAGTAACCGAGCCCCAACAAGAGTTACAGCCAGAAGAGCGAGAGTTAATTATGGCGATCCCATCACTTTTTAGACAACAGTTAGAAGCCGCACAACAACAAGGAATTGAACAAGGAATTGAACAAGGAATTGAACAAGGAAGACAAGCACAACAGCGTTTAATTTTAGAAAATTTTCTGCAAGGACGATTTGGAGAAATCAACTCACAAATGACAGCTTTCTTATCTCCAATATCAAAGTTACCCGCTGCGGAATTTACGATGCTGTTGCTGGCAATATCCATGCTAACTGTCGATGAAGCAGGCAAACAACAAGCGGTCAGGTTATTAGCAGAAAATGTTTTAAAAATGCGCCAAAATGAATTGGGCGATCTTCTGCCTACAGGCCTTACCAATTTACTAGCATTGCCTGTCGATGAATTGACATTGTTTGTAGAACAATTGCCTCAGTTATCGGCAGATGAATTGAGAACAAGGTTGGAATAAAAACCGCGCTCGGACCTGTTTGGGTAGTCATAAACTCTACCCGAATTTCCCGCTATCCCGTGCAAGTCATCCGAAAAATCTATTTCGATCGCCCATCCGACTCTCCAACCCCGCCACCGCAGACGCGCGATCGCACTTACGTGTAATTGGGCATAAGTTCGATCGCCCCCAACAAACTGAACACAATCCAATTACTACCGGATCGGCGCTCAAAGTACCCGAGATCGACTACAGTAAACACAAAATATTATTGGCGGTGATTTGAGTGATTGAGACTTTAGCAACAGGAATCGCAGCAGCCGGTTCGCTGCTAGCATTGGGCGGATTGGGCCTAGAGTTGAACTATCGCCGGACTGGAAGTGCAAATAAACTAGAACTAACAGCCGGAGAATGGCACTTAGCCATCTCCGAACCCAACCGCTATCTTTTAGTCGGGGAAATGGAGTTCCGGAACCTGACACAGCGCTTTGAGATTATGTTGCCGGAAGTGCGGGCACAGGTGAAACTGCTGTCAGACGGAAGTTTGGATGGCGTTACCTCCCAGACAAAGGTGATTCCTTGCCACAAAGAGGCAGCAGCCAGAGCAGACGATTACTGGTTCGGCTATATTGTTAAAGCCCAAAAAAACACGAAAATTAAAGTTTCTGTAGACATTCAAGGGCAAGATTTAACCAAATTGCAGTCAGCTTGGGTGCAAGTACACTTCGTCACCTACGGCCCAGGCGGCCGCATCCCCAAAGTTCGTAACGTAGTAGTCCCGCTGCAATTTCCCAACGCGGACACCGTACCCATCGCCAGAAATGTCGGAGTTGCAGAAGTCTTGCCGATTCGCACTCACATACTGGCGGAATTGGACAATCCAGTCGAAATTGTCAAGCGGTACGTGCTGCCGCGCGCCCAGAAAGGCGATATTGTCGCCCTGGCAGAAACTCCCCTAGCTTTGATGCAGGGACGCTACCGCCATCCCAGCGAAGTCAAACCAGGATGGGCGGCAAAGCGAGTGTGCTTGTTTTTCTTGCCCACGTCGAGTTTGGCCACGGCTTGCGGAATGCAGACGTTAGTTGATGTAGTCGGCCCTTGGCGCGTAGTAGCGGCATTTGCGATCGGCGCTGCGGCCAAAATATTTGGCAAACCGGGAGTCTTTTACCAACTAGCAGGGGAACAAGCCAGGCTGATCGACGACGTTACCGGGACTTTGCCTCCCTTCGACCAATTTATTGTCCTCGGCCCGGACAATCCCCAGAAAGTTGTAGAAGAAATTCAACGAGAAACCGGACTTGCGGCGGCGATCGTAGACGCTAATGACTTGAAAGCAGTTAAGATATTAGCAGCGACCTCCGATTTATCGGTAACATTTTTAGAGCAAGCCTTGCGCAGCAACCCCGCCGGGAATGCTGACGAGCGAACACCGGTCGTTATAATTCGACCTCTGCCACAAAAATCTTGAGTTGAAAACTGAAAATTAAAAATTCAAAAAGATGATTTGAAATTTTTAATTTTCGATCGAGCAAGAAAGGGAGAAGAATCAAAAGTTATCAGTTTTGAACTCAAAATTTACCCATTCAAAACTCAAAACTACCCTAACTCTTCCCCTTTCTGAATTTTTATTTTTAAATTTCCATTCTCCACTTTTATGCTATGACTTCATTTCCCTCCCAAAACCAAAACCAGGTTGTGATTCGCCCGTTTCAGTATCGCGACATCGAGGTGATGGAACAACTGTGCGCGGAAACAGCCGAAGAGCCAGAAAACCGCAAGGGCGCAAGCTGCGACGTGGTACTAGGTAGAAAGTTGCAGCAGATTCGCCGCTGGTACGGACTGCTAAAGATTTTTAGCTTGTTTCCCAACCCTTGTCAGTCTCTGTTCCGGGCCCACGTTGCCGAAGAAGAGGGGAGCGTTAAGGGCATAATTCAGATTTCTCCTTTCAACCGCACCCGCAGCACTTGGCGGATAGATCGCATCGGAGTAGACCCGGAAGCCCGCAGCAAAGGAATTGGTTCCATGCTGCTGCGGTACTGCTTTGAGGCAGTCTGGGAGGCGCGGACGTGGCTGCTGGAAGTGAATGTCGGCGACAAAACTTCCTTGGCTTTGTATCGGCAGAACGGGTTTCAGCCTTTGGCCCAGATGACTTACTGGACGATCGCCCCAGAACGCCTGCAAGAAATGGCCAACTCGACCCCAGATTTGCCCAACCTGCTGCCCGTCAGCAACGCCGACGCTCAGTTGCTCTACCAACTGGATACCGCGTCTATGCCGCCCCTGGTGCGCCAAGTATTCGATCGCCACATTCAAGATTTCAAAACCAGTTTTTTCGGCGCTTTAGTCGAAGGTGTCAGACAGTGGCTGGGCAAAACAGAAGTAGTTAGCGGTTACGTATTTGAACCGCAGCGCAAAGCCGCGATCGGCTATTTTCAGGTGCAGCTATCCCGCAACGGCCACCAACCGCACGTCGCCCAGTTGACGGTACACCCGGCATACACTTGGCTTTACCCAGAACTGCTGTCCCAGATGGCGCGCCTCGTTCAAGATTTCCCGGTTCAAAGCCTGCAACTGGCTTCCGCTGACTATCAGCCCGAACGGGAAGCTTATTTAGAGCAATTTGGAGCAGTGCGCGTGGAACACAGTTTGCTGATGTCTCGATCTGTGTGGCACAAATTGCGCGAGTCCAAGTTAGTCTCTCTCGAAGGACTCCAGCTATCAGAAATGCTGCAGAGCTTCCAGCCAACTCGCAAACCCGTACCGGGCAGGATGTCCTGGCTCGGCCCGATGGCTGGGCAAGCGACAGCAGGGCCGCCGTCCTGTGAGATTAAACCCCTCTTGGCTGACTCAGGAAACAGCCAAACGAATCAAGTTAACCCGTTGGGCGGCCAAAATTCCGAATCAGCAGCAACTGATGGCAGCAGCATTTTGCCTCTAAATTTGTCGGATTTGCCTCTAGACGGCGGCTGGCCGGGAGAACTCAATTCTTAATAAGTGAAAGCAGAAGGTAAAAGGTAGAAGGCAGAAAAAAAAAGAATTAATCATCCAAAAAATTATTTTTTTCTGTCATAATCCCAAAATATCCCTTCTGCTTTTGATTATTGATATCAACCTAAAATTACCTATCTTCTTCTTACTTTCTTCTCTCATTCTTTCGCGTTCATCGCGTCTTCGCGGTTCGTTAAACAAGATTATTTCCGCCAAAAAACAGTAAATCTAAAATCTAAAATCTAAAATCTAAAATTGATTGATTGATAATGTCCAACGATAAATTATGGATTTCAGCACTGGGATTAGATATCGGCCTCAAACGAGTTGGCATCGCCGGATGTGACGGCACTGGTTTAATAGCTACGGGCATTACAACACTGGTACGATCGTCCTTCGATCGAGACGTAGCTTATCTCAGAGAGCTCGTCCGAGAGCGGAGAGTGCAAATTTTGGTTGCAGGCTTGCCCTACTCCCTGAACGGAGAATTGGGCACTCAAGCCCGACAGGTGCAGAAATATGCGAATCGCATCGCCTCCGCCTTAGAGCTCCCCCTAGAATACGTGGACGAGCGCCTGACTTCGGTTGAGGCAGAGGAATTGATGAAAACACAAGGGATTTCGCTGTCGCAAAATAAGGGTGCGATCGATCGCAAAGCAGCGGCCCTGATTTTGCAGCAGTGGCTAGACGAACGGAGGCAAAATATCTCCGCCCTTGCCAATCCTTGATAGCTTGTAACAGAGGCGTGATATCCTGGTTGTGCAAGTTTGCTACGCACACCTGTAACCCTTGACAAACTGGAGAAAATTCTGCTGTACCCTCGGTACTGAAGAAGCACAAAATCGTGATTTGTCCTCAGTGTCGCTTGCTGACTCGACTGAGATTTAAACGCTGCACTCCTCACCTGTGGAAAAAGCCGCGAGTCTCGCGGTTTAAGCTTGTGGACTGGCGATCGCCCACTTAGCCAGAATATCGCCACGAAAATTCCCAATTGTCAAGCAAACGTTACTGAATTATTGACGGAAAATAAGATACACGCGATGTCCTCATCCCCATACCGCAAAAAAGAGAATGGCAATTCCAACGAAGAGTCCGTCACCCTGACGGATGAAGTTGGGCGATCGCTGACTTGCAACATAGAATATTCTATGAACCTAGAAGGTCAAGAATACGCTTTGCTGCTTCCAATTGACTCGCCAGTAGAAATTTTTACCTGGCACGGAGACGATAACGACGAAGCAGCAATTCCTGTAGAAGACGAAACCGAAATTGACAAAATTTTTGATACCGCTAAAGTTGTCCTGCAAGAGCAGAACTTGACACTCCGACGCACAGCGGTGACGCTGACTGTCGTTGGCGAATTGCCGGAATTTCCCGAAGAGGATATGGCATCCGATGTCGATCCAGATGAGGAGTCCGAGTTCGAGGAACTGATGTGGCTGACCAGCTTCTACCACGAAGAACAGGAATATGCCATTTATACGCCTCTCGACCCGTTTTTTATCTTGGCTCGAATGAATGATGACGGCAAGCCAGAATTGCTCTCGGAAGAAGAGTTCCAAAGGCTGGAACCGATGTTACCTATGCTGGAAGACCAGTTCTTTGATGAGCTTGATTAGATATTAATTGCAGGCACAAGGCCTGATGGCAAAAAGCAGAATTTTTTACTATTTTATAAAAAAGTAAACTGCTCGCCCGATCGAACTTTTTCTAGATGGCAGCTTCTGCCTTCGCGATCGGGCTTTTGAATTGGGCCGCGTGAATTGGGTCTTTTAAATGGCTTGTATTCGTAACTTTTCGGTCATCAATCGCAGGTCATCAGTCATTAGTCGCTAGTTAACCGCCGCTTATCCAGGACAACGGACTATGAATAAAGAACAAATGACAAAAGGCAGCACGCGCGAGAGCCGAAAAGGTACTCCGCAAGTCTCTAAATGGTTGTTTTATCTGGCGTTGCTGCCGGCAATCTGGGGGGTTTGCGCTTGGCAGGGCTGGGCTTGGTGGAGCTGGGCTTCCGCGCCGCCTAAAATCGCATCCTCATCCGGGAATCCGGCAGAGGATGCTGCTGTGTCGATCCAAATCCCGGAGGGTACTCCCAGTCAAAAAATCGGCCGCGATTTAGAGGCTGCGGGGTTGATTCGATCGAGTTCGGCATGGAATATGTGGGCCCGCTGGCTGACTCTGCAAAACCGCGAGGGAGGTTTTCAAGCAGGAACTTACCAACTGTCGCCGACTCAGCCTCTGAGTGCAGTTGCTGACAAAATTTGGAAGGGCGAAGTCGTACAGCAGAGTTTCACGATTCCAGAAGGCTGGTCGCTGCAACAAATGGGCGCTTATTTTGAAGCGCAAGG
>JAICRN010000695.1 GCA_025937335.1 Microcoleus sp. TY_ISSM_2_bin.22 | reverse complement strand
TGTTCTACATTTAAATTGTCTGTTAAAAAACAATCAAATTCTTGTGGGGTGGGCGTCCCGCCCGCCCTCAACATACAATTTAAATGCGCGACAGCTTAGGCTTTGACTACTTTTTATCGCTCATGCGATGGAGTAAAGTTTCATTTTACCTGTTCGTGTACTGACATGAGTGTACTCTATCTACCTGCAATCTGCTGTAGGTACTGACGGGTGTTCCCCAAACCAAAAGTTTGGACGCGATCGATCGCTCCTGAATCAAAAATTTAGCCGTAGTTAAGAATACTTGGCGTTTCTTATGATCGCGAATTAAATATTTTACACAAGTTTGTGGGGTGGGCTCTTATTGCCCGTCCAGAAAGGGCGGGCTATAAGAGCCCATCCCACAAGAACCATCACGCATTGTAAGTTATTTAATTCTCATTCCTAATTTTACTCTCAGGTTCTATCGACCGAAGCATTTGCGCGCAAAATCTCTAAGTTTAATCAGAGATTTTTTGGGCGCAAAGACTTCGCACGATTAATACTTTTACCAGAGGTTTCAATCTCTGAGTTCCAAGTCACAAAGCAGGCGAATTAGATGAGTTTGACAGCCCGCAGACCAAACATCAGCACTGTCGCCAAGCCGATCGCGCCGCCAAAAATCCCAAAATAAGTTATTGCTCCGCTAAGAGTCATTGCAGTTTCTCCAAAACAATCAATAAAAAGACCTATAAGAACTATAATCTAAAATCTAATATCTAAATTAGATAAATATGCAATCGATAATTAAAGTTGACTTGGGGACACAATCTTACAATGTTTGCGTGCGATCGGGCGGTTTAGACGAACTCGGCAGTCTGATGGGCGATCTAAGTTTGGGCAAAAAAGTGCTGCTGGTGTCGAATCAGTCGATTTTTCGGCAGTACGGCGAAAGAGCAACAGCAGCCCTCGAATCGGCCGGTCTGGAAGTCAGTAGCTGCATTTTACCACCGGGAGAACAGTACAAAACTTTAAATTCGGTGCAGAAAATTTACGGTGCGGCTTTGGCAAACCGCTTAGAACGTTCCTCGACAATGGTGGCTTTGGGCGGCGGGGTGGTGGGCGATATGACGGGTTTTGCTGCGGCGACTTGGCTGCGGGGAATTAATGTCGTGCAGGTTCCGACTTCGCTGCTGGCGATGGTTGATGCTTCTATTGGCGGCAAAACGGGGGTAAATCATCCTTTAGGGAAGAATTTAATCGGGGCTTTTCACCAGCCACGTTTGGTGTTAATTGACCCGGATGTACTCAAAACTCTACCGGCGAGGGAGTTTCGTTCGGCGATGGCGGAAGTCATCAAGTACGGGGTGATTTGGGATGCTGAACTTTTTGGGAAGTTGGAGAATTGCAAGCGTTTGGATCAAATGCGCTATGTGAAGGCGGATTTGCTGGCAGAAATTTTGAGCAGGTCTTGCCAAGCTAAGGCTGAGGTGGTCAGCAAAGACGAGAAGGAATCAGGTTTGCGGGCGATTTTGAATTACGGGCACACCATCGGTCATGCTGTGGAAAGTTTGACCAATTACAAGGCGATCAATCACGGGGAAGGAGTGGCCATCGGCATGGCTGCGTCAAGCCGGTTGGCTGTGGAGTTGGGAATGTGGGATGCTGAGTGCGATCGCCGCCAGTCTGCTTTGATTGAAAAAGCGGGTTTACCTGCCAAATTGCCTGCGGGTGTGGATGTTGAGGAAATTTTGCATACTTTGCAACTCGATAAAAAGGTGCAGGATGGCAAGGTGCGGTTTGTGCTGCCGGTGCGCTTGGGTGAGGCCGCTGTGAGCGATCGGGTGGATGGAGATTTGATTTTACAAGTTTTGAAGGAAATGCTTTAAATTCTCGTTTTTGGGGTTGTTTAACCGTCGCTGAACCCTGATTGACGCCGATCGCCAAAGATGTTTTTTCTTTCAATGTGCGATCGGCGCTTGAGTTTACGACTCGCTCGACTGCGAATTAATTTCCTCCAAAATTTTATCTACTCTGTTAGCAGCTTGAGTTCTACCTTGCTTGATAAATAACTCCTTAGCTTTTTTGAGGCTGGCTACCGCCTCCGCTTGGTTTTCCTTGTCTCCTTGCTGGTACAAACCGACTCCTAAATTGTTTAAAGCATCGGGATATTGATCGTTAATTTTAACGGCTTGTCTCCACTGAACAATTGCCTCGGGCAACTGCCCCTGACTTGCCATCGCCACGCCTAAATCGTTGTGAGCTTTGGCGTGCTGCGGGTTGACTTCAATTGCTTTTTGGAATAGAACGATCGCATCGCTCATTTTACCTTGCCCCGACAGCATAGTTCCCAACTTGTAATAAGCATCCGCTTGTTTGGGATAGCGAGCGATTAGTTGCCGGTACAAAGCTTCGGCATTGACAGTATTTCCTTGACCGTAAAGGTCGTTGGCAGTTCTCAAACCCAGCGTGTAGCCTTTACCTACAACTTCGCATTTTTTCTCGGAGTTGCCTTGCTGCTTGCAAATCCTGAGTTCGTCTCCCTTCATTTCGTAGGACATAACTTCCCGAACTGCCGGCCCCCGGCGCGGTGGCTGCAAGTTCTGGGACTGCAAGTTTTGCTCCAGTTGCAGGGCGATTGGCTCAGCTTGTGCCGGTTGGGTCGCTGCGGCATTCCACATTCCTGCACCCACCAAAATGCTTGGGGCGATCCACCTCAAAGGTTGGAACAAGCGAAACTCTCGATCGTTTTTCATGTCTTTTGTGGAAACGTGTTGTTGATATCCTGGGTTTCACTAGCGCCGTAATAGTCGGAGCAGATCGGGGCCCGCCAGATGAAATAGTTAGTTATTAACAGTCGAGATATTTTAGCACTGTGTGGCCGAGTTTGAGTTAAATTAGAGGAGAATTCCGATCGATTCTCAGTCAACCTTAGCAGGAAAGTAGAAATGCCGCAGTCTCTTCTCACCTTGATCATTGCGCTCATCCTCGGCTACACTGTTAACTCAAGCTTCAAAATAATCAGCGGCGGCG
>JAICRN010000773.1 GCA_025937335.1 Microcoleus sp. TY_ISSM_2_bin.22 | reverse complement strand
TTTGCTGGGCTTGATGTATTCCGGCGCGTCGAATGTACCTGTGGTGTGGTTGTAGATAGGTTTGAGAATTGCTTGTCCGGTGCGCAGCAGGCTGAGGTGCTGCTGCATGATGTCGAGGTAATTGCAGTCGGGATGCAATGCTGTGATCCCGATTTCGGCCCGCTGCTTTCTGTCGTAGCGGTGATAGTCGTCAGTGCAAATCACAGTGACATTTTCTGGCCCCAATACTTGGGCAATTCCCCGCGTCAGGGTGGTTTTGCCCGCTGCGCTGTCTCCGACAATACCGAGAATAATTGGTCGATCGCTCATTGTTTTTACCCCGACGGACAATAGCAAATTTTGTTATGAATCTTACATCTTATCAAAGTTGTGTTCGATCCGATCGCTCGATCCGATGGTTTGAGTCGAGCCCCCGGACTCTGCCTAATGTGTAAAATCTAATGTGTAAAATTATTGTCATATTTCTTAATATAATGCCCCACCTGAGACTGAGAGAGTATCTGATTAAAAAATCACGCCCATTTCTCAACAGCCCGCGATGTCGGTCGTACTTTTGAATCCGGCTATTGTCACAATCTCTAGAAAATTACCCCTACAAAGTGTTCCGGTAGTCTCTTTTGTAGTGCTAATTGCAGCAGCGGTGCTACTGGTGGGATATTTTTGGTTTCAAAACCCGCAGCAAGCAGTGAATAAATTTGCCACTCAATCAATCGAGGCGGAGGCTGACCAACTTTACCTGCCATAGGAAGTTTTAGCCAAAGCTTTCGTTATTTTGACAAATTAGTATAAATTTGAGTTCAGGACGCAATCAGGCCCTCAATAGCCTGTCTTTTTTACTCTTGTTTGCCTGCTGCAACTCATCTTTTCGTGAAAAAAAATCGGTTTCGACGCACCCGTGCGTAATTTCTAAATTTAAACAAATCTCAAGTTGAACTAAGCCCGTAGCAAGCCGATGAATCAACCATATTCTCCCAAATTTAGGGGCAGTATTTTAATTGTTGACGACAATCTTAACAATTTATCGTTACTGGAGCGAATCTTATCGAGGAAAGGCTATGAAGTACGACTTGCACATAACGGAAAAGTGGCGATCGATTCTGTGGCTTTGACTCAGCCTGACTTGATTTTGCTGGATATTATGATGCCCGGTCTCGATGGTTATGAAGTTTGCAATCTCTTGAAAGCGAGCGATCGCACTCGGGGCATTCCCATTATTTTTTTGAGTGCTTTGGTAGAAGTTTCTCATAAGCTGAAAGCCTTTAATGCTGGCGGGGTAGACTACATTACTAAACCTTTTGAAGCCGTAGAGGTGGTAGCTAGGGTTGAAAATCAATTGCGGCTGCGGGAACTAGAGTTGCAACTCAGAGATAAAAATAAGATGTATCGCCGGGAAATCGCCTATCGCGAACAGGCAGAAATTGAAACGCGGTTGCTGTTGGAAACAACCAAATTGCAGAAAGAAGAAATTGAAGAACTGCTATTAAATATTTTGCCGAAAGCCATTGCCGATCGCTTGCAGGAGGGACAAAGCATAATTGCTGACAGCTTTTCGGATGTCAGCGTTTTATTCGCAGATTTGGTAGGATTTACGAATTTTGCATCTCAAAAAAGTGCCGCAGAAACGGTGAAAGTTCTGAATCAAATTTTTAGTCAATTTGACGAGTTGTCGTTGCGGCACGGTTTGGAGAAAATCAAAACTATGGGTGACGCTTACATGGTAGTCGGCGGTTTGCCCGAACCGCAGGAAAATCACGCTTTTGCGATCGCCCAAATGGCATTGGATATGCAAGCTACTGTCGCTAGCTTCAATCTCAAAAACAATCACAACTTTAGTCTCCGCATTGGGATAAATATTGGTGGGGTAGTGGCGGGAGTCATTGGCTTGACTAAATTTAGTTACGATTTGTGGGGGGATACAGTAAATGTTGCTCAGCGGATGGAATCAAACGGTATTCCGGGAGAAATTCAGGTGACTCCTGCGGTTTACAATCGTTTAAAAGATAAATTTTTGTTTAAAATGCGCGGTGCTGTTGAGATTAAAGGTAAGGGAGAAATGATGGTTTATTTGTTGCTGGGGCGAAATTAATTCATATCGTTTCCGGTTGCACGAGAGACATGATATAAAGGACACGGCAGTACCGTTTTCCTGCCGCAATTAATTGTAGGGAAACGGCACTGCCGTGTCCTGATGGTTCGACACTTCGGCTTCGCGCCTACCGCTGTCGG
>JAICRN010000548.1 GCA_025937335.1 Microcoleus sp. TY_ISSM_2_bin.22 | reverse complement strand
TATCAGGGAGAAAACAAATATTACAGTCCTTTCTTTAAGAGCAAGTTATTCTCTGAAGTTACAGGAGAATACAAAAAACTTTACGGTAATGGTGTTTTTTCCGTCATTAACTGTTCTTTTTTTGAACAATACGAACCGAGCACGCAGCTATCTTTTCCTATCAAATTTAACGGTCAAGTTATTACTGGCGGTAACGGCATCTACGGCCCCGTCAAGAAGCCTAAAGATGGGCAGTATAAAAATGTTCGATTGAAAGCTTTGGTCTGGAACGATCGAGAAGCATATATCACAAATTACGAACCGCAAACCGGAACGCCATTGAATCAAAAAGAAGTACAAAATGCAGTTGTTACTTACGAATACAAGCACCATCCAGCTAAACTCATATCTAAAAATCCCGCAAATAGGTATCACGTCATCGGTACGCTGGACAAAGATGGTCGCAAGGGTAATGAATTGCTGGCAATTATCACAGTTAATGAAGCGACATTAGACGCAGCAGCTAAGTTAATGCGAGAATTCGGAGTCAAAGGAGATATAGTGACGATCGACGGCGGACTCTCAACTTATCTATTCAATCCTAAAATCGGCGAGATTATGTTGCCTAAATCTAATAATATTGCCACTCGCGAACTGCCGCACTATTTAGGATTTAGGAATAGAAAATCTCAGACAGCTTCACCAAAAATATTGGTTGCTCAACCAGCAGGAAAAGTGCAGGTGGAAGCAAATAAACCTTATTTGATTTTGTGGAGAGACAATATTCAGGATGAGGTCAAGATTGAGCTGTATCAAGACAATAAGTCGGTTGAAAGCATAGCCAACCGCGCGACTAGCGATGGGGTTTATGAATGGAAACCTAAGATTGCTGTAAAATCAGGGTCTTTGATTCGGATTTCAAGTGTTAAAAATGCCAAGGTGTCTGGGGCTTTGCAGTTGTGATTATTGTTGGCAAAGAAATCTCATTGCGATCGCAAATTCCGCACATCCTCAATACGGAGTCCGGTTGTTTAACTGATAGTTGCATCATCCAGGCGATCGAGCAATTGCGGCGCGATCGCCAGCTTTTCTGCTTGAACGGCTTGGAGTATAGCTCCTTGTTGGTCGTAAATAAACATTTCTCGCCGTTCGATATCCGCCAATTCATCGGGGGTTAAGTTCACTTGATTTGCGATGCCAAAGGCTTGATGAATCTCTGGAACGCTATCCATTACTGGCGGGACCTCCGTTATCGTCCTCGCATATTTCATGAAATAAATCCATTTATCGGCAATCGTTTCTAGCTGGTGTACTTCTTTGGTAAATTTCGGAAGTTCTACAAATACTAACTCGATGTTATTATCGGTATAGATGAGATTTGTGCTTGCTTCTTTGTAGATAAATCTCGAAATTAGCTGTTCGCTATTTGGAAACATCTCGAAATCAGTCAGTGTTAAAGCAATCACGGGTTTGAGCATTCGGTAGCCTTCTCCTTTCTGCAATTGAAAGGCGTAAGTTTTGGCGGCGTTGTACAAAACTCTCTTGCCGAAAGACTCTACGTTTAATACCTGCATTTCAATAATGACTAGGGTACCATCAGCGAGTTTGGCTTTGACATCTAAATAAGTATCTTTCAAACCTTCGACTCTGGGCGGCAGGTTGGGGTTGATAATTTCTAAGTCTGCAATGGTAGGATTGCCATCGTAAATCATGGCGTTGAGAAAACTGATGAGAATGTCTTTGCTTTCTGAGGAGCCAAATATTTTTTTGAAGGCGTAATCGGTTTTGGGGTTGATGAATGTCATGGTGGGAATCGGGAATAACGACCGCTATTTCGATTTTATCATCGGCGATCTTTTTGAAATAAATCTCATTCCGATCGCAAATTCTGCACGTAGTCAACGCTAAGTCCGGTTATTTGAGCGATTGTTGCGTCATCTAGGCGATCGAGCAATTGCCGCGCGATCGCCCGCTTTTCTTCTTGTCTAGCGTCTCGATCGGCATCTTTAACAGCTTTAATGATCGTGCCTTGCTGGTCGTAAATAAACATTTCTTGGCGTTCAATATTTGCCAATTCATCCGGGCTTAAATTCGCTCGATCGGCGATGCCAAAAGCTTGATGAATTTCGGGGACGCTATCCATTACTGGCGGTACTTCCGTTATCGTTATTGCGTATTTCATGAAATAGAGCCATTTATCTGCCAGAGTTTCTAGTTGGTCTACTGATTTGGTGAATTTCGGCAATTCTACAAATACCAACTTGATGTCATTATCGGGATAGTGTAAGTTAGAGTTTTCTTCTTTGTAGACAAACCTCGAAATTAATTTGCCGCTATTTTTAAACATCTCGAAATCAGTAATCGTCAAGGCAATTACTGGTTTGAGCATTCGATATCCTTCTCGTTTCTGCAATTGAAATGCGTAGGTTTTCGCTGCGTTGTAGAAGATTCTTTGTCCGCAAGACTCGACGTTTAATACCTGCATTTCAATGATGACTAGAGTTCCGTCAGCAAGTTTGGCTTTGACATCTAAAGAACAGTCTTTTAAGCCTTCAACTCGGGGCGGGAGGTTGGGATCGATAATTTCCAAGTCTTCAATAGTCGGATTGCCTTCGTAAATTATGGCGTTGAGGAAACTGATGAGAATGTCTTTGCTATCTGAGGAACCGAAGATTTTTTTGAAGGCGTAATCTGTTTTGGGGTTAATGAATGTCATGGTGGGAATCGGGAATCACAATCGCTATTTCGATAGTAATACTTGATTTCATCCTCAACGTTCGCTGTCTTAATTGTATTAGAAGGTCGATGGCTACGCCCCGGCTTGCGCCTACGAACTTGACCAAGAATTTCAAAGGTGGTACCCGCCACGTGATTTATCCGTGGAATCAATCCAAAATCTCAAATCTCAAATCCTCAAGAAAGAGCATTTATCTCGCGCAAGTCAATCTAAAATCTAAAATCTAAAATCTAAAATCGATTGACGGGCGATCGCACTATTCCCAAACATCAGGTTTATGAAATGCGATCGCCCTACTCGTCAGTTGCCTCAATTCTTCTGCAACCATTTTGTCAGCACGCGCATCCACTGGCCCGTATTCGGTGCGCGCTGCAAGTCGCTCCAGTCTGCCATTTGGGCAAAACCTAGTCGCACCAGCCAATTTACTACGGCGGTTATGCCTTGGCGGGAGCCAACAACCATGATACGCACGGGTTCCCGGTTTTCTCGATCGTCTGTGGGATCTGCGTCTTGTTGGATGTCGTTGGGCGGTTCGGTTAGAAAGTCTTTAGCCATTGGGAAGTCCTCATCTTCAAAATCAACTAATCACTACATATTGTGTAGTTACTACCAATCAGAACGCAATCACTACACATATGTAGTGATTTACGGTTGGGGCATCCCTTGGCATCATGGGGTGCATGAGAAAAGCTGGTCGAGTTCTGAGAGATGTGCTCAACACCTATGGCATTAGCCAAAACAAATTGGCGATCGCAATGGGTGTGGGAAGTTCTGTTGTCTATCGTTGGTTTAATGAGTTGATAGATCCAACTGGAGACACGCTTGTGAAGATGGTTGTGGCGTTAAAGTTGCTCGATATACAGCAAATTCCAATTGAGTGAAGTACATCCTCCCCAAACTTTCGGAAGGGTTGGGGAGGGGTGTACTCCATTTAGATGCAAAGCGCTCTAACTTGGAACATACTAGAGTTAATACAAATGTTTAGTTTTATCTATTAGTGAGTAGCCCTTTAGTTTAAGCTTCGATGTTAGTAAAACACGATGACTTGGTAATAGCACAAGCACTCCGTAAGGAGGAAAGCGACGCCCTTTTACACAAGTAATCTCATTTCTACCTACAAGCCACCGACCACCTTGGGAATAGGAAAAAACCATAGCATACTGACCGCTTTCTGGAACGATGTCCCCAGGCTTGGGGTTTCCAGGCATTAATCGAATTTTTTTGTTCATTTTTTTGTGATTTATTTTTACTAAAAAAGTGCTAAAAATTTTTGCAAACTTATTACCAGCTTTTCTCCATTCCGGCCGAAGGCGGCTCCCCCACCCCGCTGACCTTTCCGCCCGATGACGTTTTGGACTTTGCCGTTTCGCCCGACGGCACGATGATTGTCTACAGCTCCTACCGGGAGGACGGCGGCAGCGATTTGTACGCCGTTGACAGCCGGGGCGAGAACCGGCTGGGCGGGGCCGACTTCGACCAGGTCCTCGCGGACCTCGCGCTCGAGAAGGC
>JAICRN010000375.1 GCA_025937335.1 Microcoleus sp. TY_ISSM_2_bin.22 | reverse complement strand
GCGCCGCGGACTTTGGCGGCGAGTTCAAACTGCAAAAGTTCGTTGGCTTGTTGGAGGAATAGGGTGCGCTGTTCGACTTCTATTTCTAGTTCTGCTTTGGCTTTTTCTAGGGTGAGTTCGGCAAGTTTGCGATCGCTCACGTCTGTAGAAATTGTACCGACTGCATAAGCTTTGCCTTCGGAGTTGCAGATGGGAAACTTCAGAGAAATATAAGTGTGCGGGCCGTCGTCTTGAGGGATGATTTCTTCGATGGTTACGGGCGAGGAGGATTCGAGAACTTTCAGGTCATTTTCTCGCAAAGCTGCTGCTTTGTCTTCGGGAAAAATATCGCCGTCGGTTTTGCCTGTTATTTGCTCTTTTGCTATGTCGAACAAATTGTCAAAATGGCGGTTGGTGAGCAGGTATTTTCCGTCAACATCTTTGATGTAAATCACTGCTGTTGAGTTGTCTAAAATCGCTTGCAGCAGTGCTTCGCTCTTTCGCAGGGCTTTTTGAGTGTTTTGGCGGTCGAGTATTTCTGGCTGCAATTGCAAGTTGAGGCGATTTAAGTCTTGCCAAGCTTCCTGGACTTGATTTAAGGCGATCGCGCTTTTTTCTAGTTCTGTATTTGTCGGGGGCGACTGGTTTGAGACGGAGTTTTCTGGCAATTCTAGGGGTTGGAAAGTTAGCGGGATGTGGGGATTGGCGACCCTCTGCGAGGGCTTCGCTAACGGGCCATCGCCAGCAGTTTTTTTATATCGAAAATCGACCGCTAATTTACCATTTAAACTAAATTTATTGGGAAATAAATTGGGAAATTCGCCGAAATTTAAATTGTCATAAATTAGATCCAAATTCCGGGCAAGCTGCTGCGGTTCGGCGGTGGAGTTAAATGCCCAATTCCCTTCTGCTGTTGATAAATTTGAGTTACCGGGTTTGGCAATCCGGCGGGTGACGGCAACTGCCAAGGCGAAGGGGACAACGGCAGCAGCAGACAGTGCCAGCAGCCAGTTGTTGCCCAACCAGGTTTCGATCGAGGTTTTGGGGATGCCCCGCACTAAAATTGCTGCGGGTTTTCCGGCTAAATTGCCAAGGGATTTGGCAGCTACTGCATAAGTTTGACTGCCTGTTTGTACGTTTCCGGCGACTGGTTTGCCTGCGGCGGAGAATGCAGATTTCAGCAGCGATTTGTCTGCCAGCAAGTCTGGTAACTGTTGGTTTTTTGTAATTGCTTGCGAACTTGCCAAGACAAATTTGCCGTCAGCCAGCGGCGCGTAGATAGCCTGATATCCGCCGCCCTGTAAATTGAGGGTTTCGGTGCTAGCAACTGCCGAAGTTTGGCCGATAATTTTTCCTAACACTAAGGCAGCAATCACTGTCTGATTTTTGGGATCTTTTACGGGAATTGCTGCGTAGCGGAGGAGAACAGGGCGATCGCCCTTTCCGGGCGGCAAAGATCCCAATTGTTTCTGAACTTCTGATTTGGCAATGATTTCGGTAGCTGTAATTGGGTTTTTTGCAGCGAATACTCGATCGACTATTTTTTGCAGGTTAAAACTTTTTCCCTTCTGGTTGGGGTTGACGCTAACAACTATCTGCCGATTTTTTCCAACTAAAGCCGCACTGTCTATTTCCCCTGTTTTGACTTGTTTTTCCAGAATTTGCTTGACAGATTTTTCCAAATCTGATAATTTTTTATCGCTGTTGTAAGCTAAAGCTGTTTGGGCGATCGTTTTGCTGTCAGAGGAGTTTTGCAAACGGTCGGCGGCGCGATCGAGTTTGAGATTATAGTTAATTTCACTAACGCTCAGATCTGATTTAGCTTGATTTTGCAGTTGATTGCTGCCAAGTGCCGATGTTAGCCAAAGTGCTGCTCCCGTTAGTCCGACTGGCAAGATTGTTTGTAACGCCAGCAGTCCAATTAACTGTTTTCTGGTGACGGACAAGTTGTAAGCGGACGGCTTGAAAGCTGTTCTAAATCTTTCGGAAGTCGCAACTTCAGTTGGCTGCAGACAATTTGGCTTGCTGTCGTTTAACTGAGTTTGAGCCATAGTAGTAGATGCTGAATCGGTTATAGATGACAGGCGATAAATAAATCGGGAACCATCAATCAATTTTAGATTTTAGATTTTGGATTTTGGATTTGAGATTTTAGATCGAATTCGGTTAATCACTCATATCATGTCCGGTCGAGCGACCGAGATTTTTGTTGGGGCGGGTTCAGCAACAATACCTGCCAACAATCTCCAATCTTAAAAACCCGCCCCTAACGGGATATTATGGTCGATCGATCGCACGTGATATCATCATGAAATTGTTGCCTCTCGCCGGCGCCAACCAAGCAAGAAAATGACAGGGTATGCTCACAGAAATCAGTTTCTAGGTGTTAATCAAATTATCTTATTTAGCTGTTTTTACATATGCTGTCGGTTCCTATTGAAAGTTTGTTCGGAGTATCCCAATGATTTCTTTCACAGGAGCGATCGCACTTAGATGTAGGCTTGGCTGTGCAGGATGCTCGCACTCCTGTGAAAACGTTTTTTGCAAAATCGGGATGCTCTTGCAGACAATCGCCAGACTCAGTAATTTTTCGATCGACTGTATCGTAAATTTACTTAAACCAAAGTTTAGCGTAATTATTGCAAAACTTAGATACACTCGATCGACCTTTTCCCTGCTTCACCTTTTTTTAATCCCACAACCGCCTGCCTGCTTTGCCGCCGAGTCGCTGGTGAGTATCTTTGAGCAAAGTTGGGATGTCTAACTGTTCGGGACACCTGGGCAAACATTCGCCGCAATCGGTGCAGCGGTTGCCTTTGCTGCCGGGAAACCAGTGTCCGGCATTTTCAAACATGGCGTAGCGGTATTTGCCAAAGTCAGTCATGTCGCACCCGACGGCGAGATTGCGGAGTCGCAATACTTCGGGAATGTTGATGTTTTCCGGGCAAGGCAAACAGGCATAGCACTGGCTGCATTTGTCGGTTTTCAAAGTGGCTGTAATAGCCGATTCTAGCCGATCGAACGCAGCGATTTCGGCGTTGGTGAGGGGAAAGTCGCGATCGCAATATTTCAGGGGTTGCTCTAATTCTGTCGGATTTGCAGCCCCCACACTCAAAGTCCCAATCCTAGTATCGCTAAGTAAAAACCGATAGTTTAACTCTAAGGGCGAGAAAGGCGAGCACAATTGTGCGAGAGTTTCTGGGGGCGTGTAGAGTTGCCCTCCTTTGTCTGCCGGAGAAATGATGAAAACGCCCATATCTTTGTGATTGGCAAGTTCAATTGCCGGGGCGTTGCGCTGAAAAAAATAGTAATAATGCAGATTGACAAACTCAAACAAATCTGTATTTATTGCAGCCAAAATCAGATCCAGAGGCCCGTGAGTCGAAAAGCCGACGTGCCGAATGCGGCGATCTGCGAGGGCTTTGCGTACAGATTCCATGCAGCCTGTGGGCGATCGCACCCAAGCCAAATGTTCCCAAGTATTTAAACCGTGAATTGCCAGACAGTCGATACAGTCTAAATTCAGGCGTTTGAGGGATGCGTCGATGCAGCGTTCCATTGCTGCTGCATCCTCGGTTGGGGAAATTTTCGTGGTGACGTGGAGGCGCGATCGATCGACAGGCAACCCAGCCGAAAGGGCCGCGCCGAGATATTCCTCGCTGCAACCGTAACCCGCCGCCGTTTCCAGGTGATTGATTCCCTGAGACACCGCCTGTTGTACAGTCTGACAGGCAGTTTCCTCAGAAGCCAAATAGCGCATGGTTCCCAAGGAAAATACGGACAGGTGCAAATTAGTTTTGCCAAACCGTCGATAGCGCATAAAGTTTAGGAAGTTTCGCCCGGGCTGAAGCCGCTTCTCTTGATCAAATCCTCTGGACGGAGGTTGGAGATAAATTCCCGGAAGGCCCGGCGTTCGGCCTCATCAGCATCTCGATCGACCGGTATGGAAGCATCGGCGACGACTTCTTCCATCACCCAGATGGGGCTATTCGTGCGCAGGGCTAGGGCGATCGCGTCGCTAGGTCGGGCATCGATCTCTTTTTTAACTTCTCCCTGACGGACGATCAGGACGGCATAGAACGTGTTATCTTGCAGCGAGTGAATAACTATGCGCTCCAAGGTAAGACTCCATGCCTCTAAGAAATTGACCATCAGATCGTGAGTTAAGGGTCGAGGAGGCTTGTGGCCTTCGATCGCGCTAATAATAGCCTTTGCTTGCTCCTGACCGATATAAATAGGCAAAGCGCGTCGCTCAGTAGCGTCTCTCAACAGGACAATAGGACTGCGCGTGGCTGCATCTAAGGCAATTCCAGCGACTTTCATTTCAATCATTCGATCGGCCTCATAGAATTAAGAAACTGTAAGGCAGTAGAGAACTTGGACATAAAGATTACCTAAATCCAGTATGACTCGATCTTCGCCTGAATCTGCAACGGATCGGGCACTGTCGATTTTCGATTTTCGATTTTCGATTTTCGATTGACTCCGGGGGACAGGGGGACGGCAAAACCTCCTGCGTTTGGTTTGTGCCTGTGGTTTCATGTAAATAAGCGATCGACTACGGAAAAATACTTATGTTTACAGGACTAATTCAATCTCTCGGAAAGCTGAAGTCGCTAGGCAACGATTATTTCCAAATTTCCTGCACATCAAACAACTCCTACCAGATTTTACAAGATTTAGCCATTGGGGACAGCGTAGCCGTAGATGGAGTCTGTTTGACGGTAGTGGAAGTTCTGCCGCAAGGTTTTGTCGCCGTCGCTTCCCCAGAAACTCTCCGCCGCACAACTCTGGGATCATTCCCCGATGCTTTGGTGAACCTAGAAACCTCCCTGCGCGCCGGTAGCAAATTGGGGGGACATTTCGTGACGGGGCACGTAGATGCGATCGGCACTTTAGCCACATCAACCCAAACCGCCAACGCTTGGGAGATGCGGTTTACTGCCCCACCAGCAGCAAATTCGGGATGGCAGCGTCAAATCGCACCTTACATCGTTTCCAAGGGCAGTATCGCCGTCAACGGCATCAGCTTAACAGTGGCAGATTGCGATGCTGACGGCAATTGGTTTGAAGTTGCTGTCATTCCCCACAGTTTTGGTGAGACAAACCTCAGCTATTTGCAACCAGGAAGTTTAGTTAATTTAGAAGCAGATATTCTGGGCAAGTATGTCGCCAAATTTCTCCGCAGCGGCTCAAAATCGCATCCCGAACCTTGGGAAGAAGCCCCCGCAATCAACAGTTTGGGAACAATTACACCTGAATTCTTAGCAGAACACGGATTTATTTAGTCGATAATATTAAGTCCGAGCGATCGGTTGTTATATAATGCAAGGTCTTGTAGATACCGTAAGGTGCGTCGCCTGAGACAATCTGCTGGGATAAGAAAGAAAATCTGGCAGCGACCCACCCTACAAGATTAGAAATTATATCAAATCTGGTAGCATCGGAATTATTCAAATCTCTCTTCTCGACCTCTGCGTCAATCAAGGTCAACCCCTTGTCCGGGGCGGTTAATACATTATATTTTTTTAAACCGCAGATATAGGCAGATTAATACAGATTAACGCAGATTAATTAGATCGATTCCGATTGCACCGTCGGTGATTGTTGACTGTTGGCTGGATTTGACGCCCGACGATGCTACAGGATTTGATATTACCCACTAAATATATGCACATTTTCTCTGAAGCACAAGAAGATCGAGCTGAAGCATAGCAAGCCTTTCAACGAGTCTGTGCAGTCAATCATCCATCAGCCGGTGACGATATTTTTACCCCTAATCATAGCTATTCGCAGAATTCTAGACCGGTGCAACGGCGATATTGAACCTCAACTGTTGATGGATGCTATAATTGCTGCTGCTGCTAATTATAGTCGTTGCTTTGTAAGCCTTTCGTCTTGAAAAGGTCACAGGCAGAT
>JAICRN010000603.1 GCA_025937335.1 Microcoleus sp. TY_ISSM_2_bin.22 | reverse complement strand
CGCCCGATGCTATTGCATTAGTTTTTGAAGATGAGCAACTGACCTATAAAGAGCTGAACCAACGAGCGAATCAGTTAGCGCACCACCTGCGGAATTTGGGTGTGGGGCCAGAGGTATTGGTGGGTATCTGTGTGGAGCGTTCCTTGGAAATGATAGTGGGACTCCTTGGCATTCTTAAAGCTGGTGGTGCTTATGTGCCACTAGACCCTGCTTATCCGGTCGAGCGCATCGGTTATATGCTCAGTGATTCGCAGCTACCAGTTCTATTAACTCAAAAACAACTGCTTGCCTCGTTACCAGAGCATCAAGGGCGGGTAATCTGCTTGGATGCTGATTGGGAAGAAATCTCGAAGGGAAGTAAGCTCTCTCCTATCGCTGGGGTGATGCCGGAAAACTTGGCATATGTTATTTATACTTCGGGTTCAACTGGAAAGCCTAAAGGAGTTAAAGTCGCTCACCGAGGATTGTGCAATCTAGTTCAGACACAAATCAAGCTGTTTGACGTGCAGCCAGATAGTCGTGTTCTCCAGTTTGCTTCCATTAGCTTTGACGCTTCTATCTGGGAAATTATCATGGCTCTTTGTGCCGGAGGCAAGCTCTGTCTTGGAACGCGGGAAGAATTGCAACCGGGACTAGCGTTGCTCCACCTGTTGAAGGAGCAAAAAATTACCCACGCTAACTTTGTACCCTCTGTGCTTGCGGTTTTGCCTGATGAGGAATTACCGGCTTTAGAGAATATTGTCGTAGGGGGAGAAGAGTGTCCTCCTTCTTTGGTCGAGCGATGGGCAAATGGACGGCGTTTCTTCAATCTGTACGGTCCAACTGAATCTACTGTCTGCGCTACTATTGCACATTGCTTTAAAGGTACAGGAGTACCATCAATTGGTCGTCCGATCGCTAACACCCAAATCTATATTCTCGATCGCTATATCCAACTTGTGCCTATCGGCGTTCCCGGAGAATTATACATTGGCGGTGCTGGTTTAGCGCGGGGCTACCTCAACCGGCCTGAACTAACAGCCGATCGCTTTATTCCCAACCCCTTTAGCAACGAATCGGGTTCTCGCCTCTACAAAACTGGCGACTTAGCCCGCTATCTACCTGACGGCAATATTGAATTTCTAGGCCGCATCGACCACCAAGTGAAAATTCGGGGCTTCCGCATCGAACTCGGCGAGATCGATGCCGTATTGAGCGAACACCCGGATATACAGGAGTCTCTAGTTATCAACCGCGAGGATGCCTCCGGCAACCAGCGCCTAGTAGCTTATATTACTTCTAACCTCAGACCACAACGAGTGCCTTATCAGAGCCCGTGTGTGGCAGAATTTGGGGGAAGTCCTGCGGTGGAACTTCGCACAGAAGACATTTCCATTGGTGGTGTCTGCATAGTAGGCGTACCAGATGCTTGTCAGCCAGGTCAACCCGTCCGCTTGTACCTGCGTTTACCTGGTTTGAGTGAGGAGCAATGGTTGCAGGGCAGGATCGTCTGGCGACAAAGACAGCAATGTGGGATTGAGTTTGCTCTCACCCAGAGTCAGCAGATTCTAGTTCAACAAAGCATAGACTATCTTCTGGAAACTCACGGCTTCTTGAAAGTTTTGCAACGCACAACAGTCGGCAGCTTACGCGAGTTTCTGAAGCAGAAACTACCAGACTATATGATCCCCTCCAGCTTTGTGTTTTTGAATCATTTGCCGCTAACACCAAACGGCAAAATAGACCGTAAGGCTCTACCAGCTCCCGATGCTCCTAACTCACAGTTGGAAACAACTTATATCGCACCCCAAACTGAAGTAGAACAATCGATCGCTACCGTTTGGCAACAGGTATTACACCTAGAGAAAGTCGGTGTCGATGATAATTTCTTCGATGTAGGCGGTCATTCATTACTGATGGTTCAGGCTCATAGTAAACTGTGCGAAGTGGTTGAGAGAGAAGTTTCAATCATTGAAATGTTTAAATATCCAACCATCAGCTCTTTGGCCAAATATTTAAGTGAGGAGCCAGAGGAAAAATCCTCTGTTGGGAAAAGTCGAGAACGCATCAATAAACAAAAAGAGGCAATCAATCGCCAAAAGCAAAAACAACGCTTGCAAGGAAAGAATAAAAATGGACAGCTCTGAGACTACCAACTCTATAGAAGGTATCGCTATCATCGGCATGGCAGGTCGCTTTCCCGGTGCTAAAAATGTTGATGAGTTTTGGGAAAATCTACGTGATGGTGTAGATTCTATTTCTTTCTTCTCCGAACAAGAACTAGAATCTTTTGGTATTGACGAATCAGTGGTGCGTGACCCACGCTATGTAAAAGCAAGAGCCGTACTAGAAGATATTGAGTTATTTGATGCTTCATTTTTTGGGTTTAATCCTAGAGAAGCTGAAATTACAGATCCACAACACCGCTTTTTCTTAGAGTCGGCTTGGGAAGCTTTAGAAAATGCTGGCTACAACTCAGAAACTTACGAAGGTTCGATTGGGGTTTATGCAGGCGCAGGAAGTTACAATACTTATTTATTGCACAACCTTTATCCCAACCGCAAGCTCAGAGAATCAGTTGGAGATTTCCAACTTACGATCGCCAATGAAAAAGATTTCCTATCAACTCGAATTTCTTATAAATTAAATTTGAAAGGACCAAGTATTACTGTCCAAACAGCGTGTTCTACTTCATTGGTTGCTATTAGCATGGCTTGCCAAAGCTTGCTGAATTACCAATGCGATATGGCTTTGGCTGGTGGCGTTTCTATTGGCGTTAACCAAAAGGCAGGATATTTTTATAAAGAGGGAATGATTCTTTCACCAGACGGACACTGTAGAGCCTTTGATGCTAAAGCACAGGGAACTGTTAGCGGTAGCGGTGTGGGAATTGTGGTTTTGAAAAGATTAGAGGAGGCGATCGCAGACGGAGATTATATTCATGCGGTGATTAAAGGTTCTGCGCTCAATAATGATGGTGCTTTCAAAATTGGCTACACAGCTCCCAGTATAGATGGTCAGGCGCAGGCGATCGCAGATGCTCTGGCGATCGCAGAAATTCCCCCTGAAACCGTCAGCTATATAGAAGCTCACGGAACCGGAACACCTCTGGGCGATCCGATCGAAATCGCTGCGCTGACGCAAGCTTTCTCACTTGAAACTAAGAAAAAAGGCTTTTGTGCGATCGGTTCGGTAAAAACCAATATCGGACATTTGGATACTGCTGCTGGTGTCACTGGGTTAATCAAAACTGTCCAGGCTCTTAAACACCAATTAATACCACCTAGCTTGCATTTTGAACAAGCCAATCCCAAAATTGATTTTGCCAATAGTCCCTTTTATGTCAATACTAAACTTTCCGAATGGAAAGCAGGTCAAACGCCCCGCCGTGCTGGAGTTAGTTCCTTTGGCATCGGTGGAACTAATGCTCATGTAGTTCTTGAAGAAGCGCCTAGTCTAGAAAAATCTGGAGAATCTCGACCCTCACAACTGTTGGTTTTATCGGCAAAAACTAGCACTGCACTTGATAGTGCAACGGTAAATTTGAGGGAATATTTAAAGCAGCATCCCGATGAAAACCTTGCTGATGTTGCTTTTACGCTTCAAATTGGTAGAAGAGCTTTCAGCCATCGACGGATAGTAGTTTGTAATGACATTAAAGAGGGCGCGATCGCTCTCGAAAATCTCGATCCAAAACGAGTTTTTACCAACTT
>JAICRN010000437.1 GCA_025937335.1 Microcoleus sp. TY_ISSM_2_bin.22 | reverse complement strand
GAGACTGTGCACGGTTTGGTGTCGGAAAGGGCGATCGTGCGGCTGGCCCGATTTATTCATTACTTTGGCGTCGAGCAAGGTGCGAAGATGGCGGATAATAGTGTATGTTTAGAAAAACGTTTTCCCTACTATCAAATTGCTCGCAGTATTGGCATCACCTACGAAGAATGCGTGCGGCTGTTTAAGAAAATCAAGCCGTTTGTATCCTACAGTCGAGGCGGTAAAATTATTGTATTGGATTGGGAAAAATTGGAGGATATCGCCTCTGGAGATGAAATAGACTAAATGTTAAAATCCCAATTTTTGTAGTGCGGGTTTCACCAACAATATTTGAGTGCTACTAACTATATAAAACCGCCCCCACAATCTGTGAATCGGGGCGGATTTATAAGATTATTGATTTTAGGTAGGCAACTATGGTTGATTAAACCCGCCACCCAAGCAAATCGCGGAAATTAATTAGCCTCGGAAAGTGTCAAAATAAACGCCAATTTTTCTTCAGCTTTCAAAGCGTGAAGAGCTTTAGCGGGCATGAAGACAAACACGCCCGGTTCCAAAACAATATCCTTACCTTCCAAAGTCAAAAGACCCTTTCCTTCGATGACATTAACTGTGGCATTCCGCGCCGAACTGTGTTCGGAAATTTCGGTTCCAGCAGCCAGACAAAATAGGCTGTACTGGCAATTATTGTCCTTTACTAAAATTTTGCTCAGCACTCCGGCGGCGGGATATTCAATTGCGTCTCGGAGTTGGATTGCTGAAGATTGTAGCGGTAAAAGAGTAGTAGTCATAGTTTTTGACAATTAATTAATTTGGTCACAAGTCTCGAATTTATCAGTGGCTTCACTTTCTTCCATCAAAAATCGAAAATCGATTGAGTCGGTTAAGATTGTTTTTTGGCAGAGATAACGATGTAGCCTAGATCCTGTTGGTAATGCTGGAAAACTCGACGCATTGCTAAGATACGATCGCGAATTTGCGATCGGCTTAATATATTCCACAAAATCCGCACAGTACCCACAAACCCTTCATCTTCAACCATTCGCCGCAAGTTGAGGAGTCCCATCACCCCGGTTTGACACTTTTCTACTTGCAAACCCGCGTTTTGACAAACAGCAATCCAGCCAGACTCAGACAAAGGCGTGGAATTAGCCCGAGTCACTTCTGATAAAGCTTTGTGAATTTCTGATTCTCGGTTTCTAGCTAAAAGTTCGTGAGAGATAAACTTGCCGCCTGGTTTTAGCCGATCGCAAATTCCCGATACAATTTTAGCTTTCCCTGACGGCGACTGCATTGTCAGGATAGCTTCAGCCAACACCCAATCAAACTGTTGGGAAATCCGATCCAAGTGAAAAATATCTCCTTCCACAATTTCCACTCGATCGCTCAAACCGGCTGCTGCAACATTAGCACGAGCGCGCGCCACACTCTCGGGATTTTTCTCAACTCCCACTACTTTTACGCCAAAACGTTCAGCAAGGGCGATCGAACTATATCCAAAACTAGCAGCCAACTCCAAAACAGTCTCCCCTGGCTGAAAATCCGCCCATCCAAATAACTGTTCCGTAGCAAATTTACCCCCCGGCCTCAGCATTTTCTTGCCAGCCGCCGCGAGCACTTCATGTCCCGGTGCAGTCTTAAAATTGAGAGCAGTATCGGTCATTAAATTGACCTCCTATTTAATCTTACTCTCAGCTTGCCAAATTATCCTAAATCTTTCTATGATCTAGCTCATATTCAACTTATTGTAAGGTGCGTCAACCTCATGTATTTTTACAGTTACCCCAAAGATTTAAAGAGGCTGACGCATCCTACAAAATCGAGAATCATATATCGTAGGGTGCGTCAGTTCGATCGCCCCCAACCGCGCCAACCCCATATCAATAACCGGACGTTGGTCTAAAATCTTGTTATTTACGGGCTATATGGGCGATCGACAAACTCCGTATCACCTCGCCGGCGTTTTTGGCAAACCGCCTCTCATTTGCCAATTTTGACCTCCTTGAGACGAGAATTTGAGGAACGATCGCAATTGCGTGCGTTTTTTGTGCTCGGAGATAGCTCGGGTTTGCTACAATCTAATCGCACACGCGACTAGAAATGGATTATGACCGAACTATTAGATGAGACACTTTCTATTGAAATGGCTGCTCGCATCAAAAGCAACCGTAAAAACTGCTTTGACAACGCCTGTAAAGCAGCGTTAGCCACAGAGGGCGCAATCTACGTCCAAGGATTTTTAGCTGTGCCCGGATCACCGTATAAACCCATCGAGTATAGCTGGATTGAACTCGACGAGCGAATTGTTGACCCAACATTTCCCCATCTCGGTTTAATCGCTCAAGACATTCATTACTTCCCTGTACAGCGCTTCAGCGTCAAGAAACTCAAAGCAATCCTAGAAGAATCAAAAGAAGATTATCCAGAAGACGACCCGCTGCCGATTTATGGAAATCAACCTTATGAATATTACGGTGATTTGATGTTAGGCGGTAGCGATTACCAAAATGCTTACGATTTGGCTGCCGCTAAATGCAGAGAATTGAACCAACCCAAAAAACAGCAATAGAACTAATCAGGACTAAGGCAAAAAAATGGTGGGACGCGCTACTTACAGCCGTAAGGTGCGCAGTGCACACCCTACATAGCGAGGTTCAAGTAAGTTCTGAAGCTCTAAACCTCGAATAATTAAAAGCAGCCAATAACGGATCGGATTTCTGATTGCAAATTAAATCAGCCAACAATTTAGCCGTCACCGGAGCCAACAAAATGCCATTGCGGTAATGCCCTGTAGCCAATGTCAAATTCTCCCAAGCACTAGCACCCAAAATCGGCAACTCATCAGGAGTAGCCGGCCGAAACCCCCACCAAAACTCCAGAATCGGATAATTTTGTAATTCTGGATATAACTTAATAGCTCCTTCTAGCAAACTTTGGATTCCCGCAGCAGTATTTCCGGGAGTAAATCCGACATTTTCGCTAGTAGCGCCTATAATAATTCTGCCATCTTGACGCGGGACAAGATAAATGCCAGTCCCGAATAAAACTGTTTGCAGCGGCTGAATAACTCCACAATCTTCTGGGACGCATACTGACAGCATTTGCCCCTTTCTTGGAAACACAGGAACATTCAATAACCGATCTGACCAAGCACCCGCAGCCAAAACATAACGGTCAGCTTGCAATTTTCCTGCGGTTGTTTCAACGCCAAAAACTCGGTTTTCCTGCCTAATAATTTCCCCTGCATTACCTTGAATAATCTCAATCTGCAATTCTTTAGTTGCGGTTTGAAGCGTCCGAAATAAAGCGCGGTTGTCAACTTGAGCGTCGTCAGGATACCACCAACCGCCCGTTACTTCTTGACCCAATCCAAACTGGTGCTGGTGAACAGAGTCTCTGTCCAACCATTGATAATTCAGGTTTGATAAAAGTGGCTTTCCTTGAGGCTCATTTTGACAGACGGGCGCGAGAATTCCCGATCGCCAATATCCTGTTTTCAATCCGGTAATATCTTCTAGCTGTTCAATCCAGGCGGGATAGAGTGCGCGGCTTTGCAAGCACAAATCGAGCATCGGACTGGGGGGAATTCTTTCGGCTTGCGGGGCTAGCATTCCGGCGGCCGCCCGGGCAGTAGGTTGTTTAGAATCGACGGTGAGAACGGCAACAGAGGCCCCCCGCAATTTTAGTTCTACTGCTAGCGAAAAGCCGATTATTCCGCCGCCAATAATCAGAATATCTTTAGATGAATTCATTGACTTTTATATGGACTTTCTGACTTTTTTGACCTCGGGGATTTCTTTATGGTAAGGTGCTGGTTTGGGCACCTTACAGTTAGAATTCTTGCGCAAGTCTTACATATTATCTTGCAAGGCGATCGTCCTATCTGCCTTAGCGAACAAAAAATCTATGCGATTGGTGTCCAGACAGTTTCAGATCCCTGACCCCAAAAACCGTCATATTTTGTCACCTTAATATCGCCTAAAACCTTGGTTTGGCAGGACAAACGGCGGTTGGATGCGGGAGAATGCGGAGGAACCGAAAGTCGGGCTTTTTCACGCCACTGGGACTCGGAAACTTCGCCTTCGACGGTGACAGCGCAGGTGCCGCAAGTGCCGAGTCCGTGACAGTTGATGACTTTGGCATTGCCGTTGTAGAGATCGATGCCGTTTTTGAGCAAAACTTCACGGAGATTGGCTCCGCGATCGCACTCAAATGTTTTTCCTTGCGCTTGTACCTTGACCACAGTAATTTACCCCTGTTAGATTTATGTTAATTTTCATATATATTATCGCATTATTTTCAAATAAATCCATCTAATATAGTAAGTGATATATTACCAAGTTCTCGATCGCAATTTCCCATGACAAATCGGCTCTGGATCTACGATACCACGCTGCGAGACGGTGCTCAGTGCGAGGGACTCTGCTTATCTCTCGAAGATAAACTGCGAATTGCTCGGCAATTAGACAGTTTAGGAATTCCCTTTATTGAAGGAGGCTGGCCGGGGGCAAATCCTAAAGACGTACAATTTTTTTGGCGGCTCAAAGAACAGCCCCTAACTCAAGCCGAAGTTGTCGCTTTTTGTTCGACAAGGCGGCCGGGAACAACGGCAGCAAATGATGAAATGTTGCAGGCTATTTTGTCCGCCGGTACTCGCTGGGTGACACTGTTTGGCAAGTCGTGGGATTTGCACGTTATTGAAGGTTTGAAGACGACGCTAGAAGAAAATCTGGCGATGATTCGAGATACAATTGAATATTTGCGGAGTCAAGGAAGGCGCGTTATTTACGATGCCGAACACTGGTTTGACGGCTACAAGCAGAATCGAGATTATGCTATTAAAACTTTAAAAGCGGCGGCGGATGCCGGTGCAGAATGGCTGGTGCTTTGCGATACTAACGGCGGTACTTTGCCTCACGAAGTCAGTCAGGTTGTTCGCGATGTGGCAGAAATAATAGAAAGTTGGGATATTTCTGAACCGGAAATTGACCCCCCCCATAAGGGGGGGAGAAAGTCTAAAATTCAACTGGGAGTTCACACTCACAACGATTCCGGAGTTGCGGTTGCTAATGCTTTGGCTGCTGTACGGGAAGGAGTGACGATGGTACAGGGAACTATTAACGGT
>JAICRN010000088.1 GCA_025937335.1 Microcoleus sp. TY_ISSM_2_bin.22 | reverse complement strand
CTGCGGCACTCAACTGCTTGCTGTCGCGCACCCCGCAACTTGCTAATTCATCGAGAACTTCGTCGGGCAAAATGCAGGCGGCAGCCACCACCGGCCCGAACAAAGCCCCTCGTCCGACTTCATCCACACCTGCAATTACCAGAGTGTTCGAGCCAGAGGGGGAAAGGGGAAGATGGAAAGATGGAAAGAGAGTAAAAATTTCTACTTCTTCCTTCTTCCTTCTTCTTGCTTCCTTCTTCTCTCTTCCCTCTTCCTTCATAACTATTCATCCAAAAGCGCAGATGAGCGGCGGCGGCGGCGGCGGTTGATAGCAGGCTCCTCGGGTTCGCTCGATTCGATCGGCTCATGGGACTCGATCGGCTCATGGGACTCGATCGGCTCATGGGACTCGATCGGCTCATGGGATTCGATCGGCTCATGGGACTCGATCGGTTGATAGGACTCGATCGGTTGATAGGACTCGCCCATCACATCGCTGGGTTCCTCCATCCGATCGAAATCATCAGTTTCGTCGATCGAACTCTCGCCATACATTTGGGCCCGATCGTCATCCTCCTCAGAAAAAACAGGCTCAACTACCGACCTTTCTGGATAATAATCCCGTTCCTCAACATTCTGTGCAGGCGTCGCCGCTTCAAATTCAAATTCGAGCTGCTCGAAAGGCGGCTTGTTGGGGGCCGATCCTGGGAGAGTAACCGAAACGATCGCATTCTTAGGATTTTTCACGCTGCGATCCGTAAGTACCAAAGGAGAAACCCCCATCAGGGCATAAACATCCTGTTCCTCTGGCGTCATTTCCACCGAAATCACCTCTGGAGGCTCCACCATCGGCTTCATCAACTCAGACTTAGCCGGCCGCACGCGATCGAAATCATCGCGCCTGCCAGCAGCAGACATATTCACCAGCCCGAAGCCCTCCGAAGCGGCTCTGATCCCGGGAGGAGCCAGATACTCAGACCGCGTATCCGCGACGGGCGCGCTCGAAGTATTCGGCAGCCGCAACTTGCTGCGCACCGGTTCTTCCTCCGCCGGAAGAGCAAAAGGCTCTTCGCCAATCCGGCGGCGGCGGCGGCGTCTCGTTCCGTTCCCCAAATCCTGATAGCTGGGATGGTTGAGCAAGTCCAAAGGCGAGGCGTTGCTGCCGGTCTCAAAATCCAAACTTTCGCTCTGAGGTTCCCAAGCAGCCCGAGCAGGTTCCGGGAGGCGTTCTTCCCGCACCGGTGCAGGAGTTGCAGCCGCCACAGGCGTCAAGCTGCGGCGTTCCAATCCTTCGGGCAAATTCAACAAAACGCGGTTCGACGTAGCAACGGTGCGATCGCTCGATTCCCGCACCGCTGCGGCGAAGTCTTCTTCCCCGGGCAAGTGCACCAGATGACCCAACCCGCTGCAAGTAGGGCAAGTGTGGCCGAACAACTCATAAATATTTTGACCTTGGCGCTTGCGGGTCAGTTCTACCAGTCCCAATTCCGACAGTTGAGCGATTTGCGGCCGAGCTTTGTCAGCTTTGAGAGCTTTATTGAAATGTTCCAGCACCTGCAACTGATCGCGGCGGGATTCCATATCAATAAAGTCAACAATAATCACCCCGGCAATATTGCGCAACCGCAGTTGTCTGGCAATTTCCGTTGCTGCTTCGCAATTTGTCCAGAGTACCGTTTCGCGAGCCGTGGCCGATCGAGTAAACGAGCCAGAGTTGACATCGATCACCGTCAGCGCCTCAGTCGGCTCGATAATCACATAACCCCCCGAAGGCAAATCAACCCTCGGTCTGAGGGCTTCTCGAATCGCAGCGTTAACGCGGAAAAATTCTAAAATCGAGGCGCGCTCTCGGTGGTGGTCGATCAAAACTCCCGCAGGCAGTTTACCGCCGTTCCAGCTCATCAACTGCTGCTTCACGCGCTTAATTCCATTTTGCGAGTCCACCACAATCCGATTCACGTCACCGCTGAACATATCTCGCAGCACCCGCTGGATAAAATCGTCATCGCGGTTGAGCAGTGCCGGCGCCCGCGAGGTCCCGCCTTCGAGTTGAACGGCTTCCCACTGTTTTTGGAGAACTTCCAAATCTTCCATGATGGCTTCTTCAGTCATCCCTTCAGCTTCGGTGCGTACCAGCAGCCCCATCCCCGCCGGTTTCACCAAAATAGCCAGAGCTCTGAGGCGGTTGCGCTCGGCTTCCGACTTGATCCGGCGTGACAGGTTGACTCCCCTGCCGTAGGGCATCAGTACCAAATAGCGGCCCGGCAGGGTAATGTTGCCTGTCAGTCGGGGGCCTTTGCTGCCCGTCGGTTCTTTCATTACCTGTACCACCACTTTCTGCTGGGGGGTCAGGAGTTCTGTAATAGCTCCTGCTGACCGTTTCAGGCGCAGCGGGCCGAGGTCTGTTACGTGCATGAACCCGTTACGTTCTGGGTCGCCAATATTGACGAATGCCGCATCTATCCCGGGGAGTACATTCTCGACAATTCCCAAGTAAATGTCGCTGACTTGGTGGCTGCCTGTGGCTACCACAAGTTCTTGGATTTGATCTTCTGAAAAGACGGCAGCAATGCGATGCTGCTCTGCTATAACTATCTGCTTTGTCATTCAATTTCCTCACAAAACTGGCAGCAAGTGAGAGACACTTACGCACTCATAGTGCCTCTGACTTTCACTGTAATTAGTAGTAGCTTGAAGAGTTATGAGCTGTGAGTTGGTGCAGGGAGGAAGGAAATTTAACTGTTGACCGTTCACCGTTCACTGTTAACTGTTACAGATAACTGTTCACTGTTACAGATAAAGTAGTTAAACCCGCCCGTACAGAGTTATGAGTTATGCTCAGCAGATAAATCTGAGAGATAGAAATAAGGAGGCTTTTATCAAGTTAGCAATATTGAGTTTTGAGTTGAGAATTGCGAAATCAATACTCAAAATTCAACACTTACAACTCTTCCTTTGAACTCAGCGAATAAATTCAGTGACACCGTACCAATTTCTTAACACACAACTTAACACTACGAACTGATAACTCCGCTTGCGTGGTGGTTGAGGGTTGGTTGTGAGCGAAAGTAGGTAGGAGTGAAAGCGCCTAGACTTTTGTTGAATTCTTGCGCGATCGCACTCAACACACCCCAGCTTGGCATTCGACTGCAACCTCCGCCCCTGCCAACCCTAAAACCTCGTCAGTCGATTTTAGATTTTAGATTTTAGATTTTAGATTTACTCCACAGATGAATCTGGGAGCTGGAACTTTAATCTAAAATCTAAAATTTTTGATTCTCTACGACTTAAGTCGGGGGCTTATCTCCGTTTTTTGACCCGTCAAAAACATCTATTGTTGAATACCCGCTCTGCAGTTTGAACCGTGAGATTTTTGAGTAAGCCGACCACCGACAACCAGTCGAGCGGCCGAAATTAATCGCTAAAGTTGGTTCATGCCCCGCTCCGGCAGGTTTGGCACTAGATTTAGCCCGTGAATGTACAACAAAAAGGCTTGAAGTCTTGAACAGAAGCAATTTGCACCCAGCCCGCGTTGCTGGTTGACTCTTAGCGGCGAGCGACTAAAGCGCTCGAGCCGCTGCGGCTTCCATAACAAGCAATTATAGCGTGAACGACACATCCCGATCGAGAGCCGAAGGTGAAATATGCCACCAGAGCTCCCCTATGTTAACCATAACCCAAGATTAGCTGACTGCGCTGAACTTGCAGAAGCTGAATTTCTTGCTGGCTGACTTGTTCGAGCATGAAAACAATATGTTCGGGCTTTAACAAGTTACCGTCGCTGCGACAACTGCCGGTAAAGCGCAAGACGGCTCTACCTTCGGATTTATTACCAGAGGCAGAGGCAATGCTTTCTGGTTTGGAGTCTTCTACAAGTTCTAGTTTGTGCAGCCGATCGCGCAAATTGACATCCTGAGTCTTTCCCGACTTAGTAGTGTGCACCCGCCAAAAAGCGTCAGTTTCGGCGATCGTCTTGACCCAAGCTTCCCAGTTGGCATCAGGAGCCACGGAGACAGGAGCAGAATTTTCACGGTCTAATTCGCCATTTTCTGTCAGCGAGCCCCCTACAGCCACAGCAATCACGTACTCCGCTGCTTCTAGCAACTGACTGGCAGAAGGAGCCTTGAGATCGATCGACTCAACCTTGTAAATCGGAATATTTTCCGGCAGCTTAGCGGCCAACTTTTCCCGAAAACTATCAATACCGATCGGCTCAGTCAGCTCAAAGTCGGCAATTTCCCCAGTGCTGGTAACGCCCAGAGGCAGAGCATTTGCCAGAGAAATCCGAGGGTTTGGGTGAAACCCGCCCGTAAAAGAAATCGGCAAATCGGCTCTGCGGACTACTCGATCGAACAATCGGATCAAATCCAAATGACCGACCAAAGCCATATCGCCCACCTTCCCGAACCAAACCCGCAACCGCTGTTTCCGATCCGTATTCGGCACGAACTCCCCAGCAAACTCTGGAATTGGCAGCGCATCCACCACCACATTGTGTCCGAAATCGGTGCCGCAAACCCCGCAGCGCGAACACCCTTCAAAGGAACAGTCGGGAACCGTCGCTGCTTCTAAAGCCTTTTGCAAGTCAATTTTCAGCCAGTTTTTGTCGATCCCCGTATCTAAGTGATCCCAAGGCAGGGCCCGATCGAGAGAGAGGGGCAGAGTGGGGGAGGGGGAGAGGGGCAGAGTGGGGGAGGGGGAGAGGGGGAGATGGGGAGAATTGGGAAAATCTTCCTTGATTTCTCTTCCTTCTTCCTTCTTCCTTCTTCCGACGGACATCGGACTGACATCCGTTACATCCGTTACATCTTGTACAGTGCTCGTTGCCGAACTTCCTTCTTCCTTATCAAAAAGATTCCACTCGCCGGTTTCGACTTGGCGGTATTTCCAGGTAAGGCCCGATTCATCGATCGCCTGAGTCCAAGCTTTGTAAGCCCGATCCAAGCTTTCCCACCACGCATCCATACCCGCGCCAAGTTCCCAAGCGCGGCGGACTACAGCGGCCAAACGCCGATCGCCCCGTCCGACAAAATCCTCCATTGCCGAAATCCGCACATCAGTGTAATTCACCTTGACGCCCCGCATCCCCCGAAACTCTTCCTTCAGGAGTTTTTGCTTGCGGGAAAACTCAGCAGTAGAAACCGAGTGCCACTGAAAAGGAGTGTGAGGCTTAGGCGTAAAATTAGAAATTGTCAAGTTAAAATTCAGTCCCCGCCTGCCATCCACCCTGCATTCCCGGTGCAGCCAGCGGACTGTTTCGGCGATGCCCAGAACATCGAAATCGGTTTCCCCAGGCAAACCGATCATAAAATACAGCTTGATTTTATCCCAGCCGCGATCGACCGCAGTTTTGACACCCCGAAGCAATTCTTCGTTGGTCAAACCTTTGTTAACGATGTCCCGCATCCGCTGAGTACCAGCTTCCGGGGCAAAAGTCAAACCGCCTTGTCGCGTACCGCCGAGAATGTCGGCAATATTATCGTCAAATCTGTCAACCCGCTGGCTGGGTAGAGACAGAGAGATATTTTTATCTTTCAGGCGGTTTTTAATTTCCATCCCGACTGCTGGGAGTGCCAGATAGTCGGAACAACTGAGGGAAAGCAGGGAAAACTCGCTGTGCCCGGTGGCTTGCATTCCCTGTTCGATCGCCTCTACGACTTGCTGCGGTTCGACATCGCGCGCGGGGCGAGTCAGCATTCCCGGCTGACAGAAGCGACACCCGCGGGTGCATCCCCGGCGGATTTCTACTGTCAGTCTGTCGTGTACTGTCTGGACGTATGGAACCAGGCCGATCGAATAAGCTGGTATCGGAGTCGCGACGCGGCGCAGAATTCGTTCTGGAACTTGCGGGCGGTTGGGATGAACAGAACCGTCGGCCGCCATATCGTAAAATTGCGGGACGTAGACGCCTGGAATTTGCGCTAAATCCAGCAGCAATGCTTCTCGGCTCAAATTATTAGTTTTGCCTTCTGCCAAAATCAAGCCAATTTCTGGCAGCAATTCTTCTCCATCTCCCAAAGCGATGAAGTCAAAAAAGTCCGCGTAGGGTTCGGGATTGGAAGTTGCCGTTTGCCCGCCAGCAAAAATCAGCGGCATTTGACCGTTTTGGCGATGGGTGGCTCTTTCTTGCCAAGTTAGGGGAATGCCGGCTAAATCCAGCATTTCCAAAATGTTTGTTGCTCCGAGTTCGTAGCTGAGGCTGAAGCCCAGAATATCAAATTCTGTGAGCGATCGCCTTGATTCTACGGCAAACAGGGGAGTTTTGGTCGATCGCAGTTTGGCGGCCAAGTCTGGTGCGGGCAAATAAGCTCGATCGCACAACTGTCTCGGCCCCGCGTTCAAAATGTTGTAAAGGATGATGTGCCCCAGATTGGAAGCACCAACTTCATACACTTCTGGGTAAGTGAGCACCCAGCGCACAGACGCCGCGTCCCAAGGCTTGTGCGCAGCCCCCAATTCGTTTCCCAGATAACGAGCAGGCTGATTAATGTCTGCTGTAAGTAATTCTTCGACTTTTACTGCCACGGCTCGACTCGCTAAATATTTGCGACTCTTAAGCAGCCTAGCTTAAAATCTGCCAACACGCCAACGACAGTCCTTTGTCTTTTCGGGCATTTAACCGAATTTACTCGGTTTTGTTGCTTGTTTTCGGCGAGGAGGAACCTCTACCAGTGCTGGTTCGCGCAGGAGTTTTCGGCTTCAAAGCTATCGACATTTTCAAATATCTCAAAAACTCGATCGAGTTGGCTGAGTTCCAGAATCATCCTAATCCCGAGGGATACGGAGCAAATACTAAACCTGCGCCCCATTTTTTTCGCCTGCTTGAGGCCCGAAACCAATGCCATCAAACCGGCACTGTCAATAAATGTTACTGCGCCCAAATCTACGAGTACCGCTACAACCCCGGGGGCTGAAATTGCTGTCATGAGTTGCCGTCCGAATTCTCCGCAGGTGGCTGCATTCAGGTGGTCTAGGGGTCGAATCACCGTAATTGGTTTATGGGCAAGAAGTGTCTGCATATGTCAAACCTATGGTTGCTGCGTATTTTCAACTACTGTGCTGGACAGGTGTAAGCCTAAACCTACTTGATAACTCTGAGGCTAACTTGCTCTGAGGGAAATCGACCAGTTTTTTTCAGTAGTTTTACTGAATCTTTATTTATTGACTCTTTTTTATGAAGTTTTGTGCAAGATTTGTGGCGGAAACGTAAGCTACTATACTATTTTTTATTTATCCCCGCAGGTTGAGTCTTGAAAATTCTAAAAATTGCGATCGACTGTCCCCTGGCTGTTAGATAAAAGTGAATAATGTAATTGAAATCACTTGTTAGTTCTGATTTAGATCACGCGCGCGCTCGACTGTTCAGACAATAATTAAATTGTACGGATTTCTCCGAGCTACTATGCAAGCAACTTATGCTATTCGTCATCTTGTAGAAAAAGCCCTCTACATTAAGCAGTTAACGCCTGACATTGAAAACGAAATCAACTACGAGCTCACTCGTTTGGGCTACATCTCGGATATCGATTATGAGGCTTTAGAGTTATTAATGGATGAAATGGATGCCGGCAGAGTGCAACTGGTATCTAGTCGATAGTTCAAACCAGGGCCCGGAAAAATCCAAGAGGGAAACAAAATCCTTGTAGGGCGGGAAATAGAGGAGTGCCAGAAGTATTGACCCCGACACGGAATTTTTCCATTGAAGCACCGATTTGCCGAACTTGATATTTGAGGAGATACAGTTAAGGACGATCGTCCCTGCACCTCATACAATTTTAGATTTTAGATTTTAGATTTTAGATTAAAGAATTGAAGAAGTGGGACTACTGATGACGATCGGGGTTTGGAACTTGTCTACAGTTGCATTCTTTTTTTGACACTGCTATCAGTATCAAAAACTACCAACTTTGAGCAAAATTAAATTTATAACTTTAGGAGCTTGACAAATTAGCTAGAGTTATGATTCCTACTATAAAAAATGTTTTTCTGCCGAATTGTCCGATCGCTCGAATGCAAGAAAATTGGTTTGCCGTCACGACCACCCTCCTCAAAGTTTGCAAACGCATTAAATCTAAAATCTAAAATCTAAAATCTAAAATCTAAAATCGTTCGATCGCATTGCCAAACTTCCCACCACCGCCACCAACTCAGCAGGATCGAGAGGCTTGGACACGTGAATTTGAAAACCCTCCCGCAGCGCCCGTACTCGTTCCTCTACCCTGCCGCCACCTGTGAACGCCACCGCCGGAATCTCCCTCTTCACCGCGATCGATCGCACTTGCCGGAGTATATTCTCTCCATCACGCGCCTGCATCCCGATATCGATCGCCAACACATCCGGATTCAGCGTTTCAATCGCCTCCAGGGCTTCCAATCCCGACCTAGCGGTCTCCACCTGGGCCCCGCAATCTTCGAGCACTGTACAGGCAAAATCCAGGGAATCCGCGTCGATATCTACCACCAACACCCGCACTCCAGAAAGATTGCTGCTGACAAAAGACTGCTTTACAGGGGCTCGCGCCTTGCTTTGAGGAATCGCCAACTCCCCGAGCCCGGCAACAGAAAATCCGCCGTCGCAATCAAGCTGTTGAATTGGCAATCTCACCAAAAACCTCGATCCTTCTCCCTTCCCGGCCGATGTTGCTTGCACCGTCCCTCCGTGCATTTCCACAAAATGGCGCACTAGCGCTAAACCCAAACCCAATCCGTTGTACGATCGCCTTGTAGAGCTGTCAGCTTGGCTGAACCGCTCGAAAACGTGCGGCAAAAACTCTTCTGAAATCCCTTGTCCCGTATCGCTGACCTCAATTTCGACACTAGCGGGCGACAAATTTTTACAGCCAGCGGATTCCTCACCGGCAAAAGTCCCCTCCATCTTTCGCACCGCCACCTTCACCTGTCCGCAATCGGGAGTAAACTTAATCGCATTCGACACCAAATTCCAGGCTACCTGCTGCAAACGGCCCGAATCGGCAAAAATCCGCCCCGCAGTTGGGTCGAAATCCGTCACAATTTCAATATTTTTGGCAGCAATCGCGGGCGCGAGAGTATCGATCGCAGCCTCAACAGTCGCAATCACATCCACCCACCGCAAATTCAGCGACAGTTTCCCGGTAATAATCTGGGACACGTCCAACAAATCCTCGATCAGAGTTGCCAGCGATCGTGTATTGCGGTCGATCGTTTCAAGAGCCCGAACAGTCGTTTTTTCGTCAAACTTGCGGTTTCGCAGCAGTTGCGCCCATCCCAGCATCGCATTCAGCGGCGTCCGCAATTCGTGGGACAAAGTTCCCAGAAACTCGTCTTTAATCCGGTTCACCCGCGCTAATTCCTGGGCTCGATCGTGCAGTTCTCTTTCTAATTGCTTGCCAACCGTCAAATCGAGAATAAAAGCCACAAATTCTTGACGCTTTTCGCCCAGCAAAACATATCCGATCAGCACCGGAATCCGGCTGCCGTCTGCCCTCCAGTATTCCTTTTCGTAGGGAATGCAAACCCCCCTTGCTTGTGCCTCTGCAATCGCCTTTTCGTCGAGAGACTGGTACTCCGGCGGCGTGATGTCAATCGAGTTTAATTTCCTGCGCTGCAATTGTTCCCGCGTGTAACCAATTATCCGCAAAAATTCATCGTTGGCCTCGATGATACGGCCGTTAACATCCCCAAAGATAATTCCTATCAAGTTAGCTTCTGCCAACATTCTCAGCTTTTCTTCGCTAGCTTTGAGTGCTGCTTCTGTTTGCTTGCGCTCGGTAACGTCTTGGATGTAAGCCGACAAACCAGAATCGGAAGGATAAAAACGCATCTTCAACCACTTATTCCATAACGGCACGAATTCTTCATACTCGACCGTTACCTTTTCTGCTAATGCTGTGGCAGCCATTTTGTAAAAAGGTAAATCGACAGCCCAGGGAAATATATCCCAAAATTTTTTATCAATCAGTTCTGCTTTTGGTCTGCCTAAAAGCTCAATAGCTTTCTGGTTGACATAGGTATATTTCCAATTTAAATCTACCGCGATAAAAGCATCAGTAATGCTTTCGAGAATGTTAGTAATTCGATCGTTTGCCGATTGCAGCGCTTTAGCTGTTTCTTCTGCTTGCAACCTCGCTGCTTGTTCGCGCGACAAAGCGGCAGTGCATTCTTGTTCTGCTTGTTTTCGATCGCTAATATCGATGTAAGAACCGATGTAACCTGCAAAAGTGCGATCGGGCCTGTACCGGGGTACGCCCGTACCCAAAACCCAGCGGTATTCCCCGTCATAGCGTCTCAGGCGGCATTCGATCCGGTACTCGGTGCGATCGTCGAAGGCTTTTTGGTAAATATCCAGATATTCTGGTAAGTCGTCGGGGTGCAAGCTTTCCATCCAACCCGTGCCCATTTCTTGCGCCAAAGTTCTACCGGTAAACTCCAGCCAAACTTTGTTAAAGTAATCGCCAAGTTGGTCAGTATCCGACATCCAAATCATCACCGGCGCGGTATCTGCCATCATCCGAAATCGAGCTTCGCTTTCCTGCCGCTGTGCTTCGGCTTGCTTGCGATCTATCCGTTCTTGAACTTCCCGCAGGGCCCGCTGAATCGAGGGAACCAGGCGTATCAAACCGCATTTGAGAACATAATCTGTAGCGCCGCTTTTCAAAGTTTCGATCGCCACTTCCTCGCCCAAAGTAGCCGACACAAAAATAAACGGCACTTCCGGACAAGTAGCGCGCGCGATTTCCAGCGCCGCTATCCCGTTAAAACAAGGCAGCATATAATCTGCCAAAATAATGTCAAAACTGTGTTTTTCCAGCGCTGCGGCAAAGTCTGCCCGAGTTTCTACACACACCAAAGAAAATTCGAGGCCACCCTCTTTTAGATAGGCCTCAATCAGTTCGGCATCTACGGGACTGTCTTCTACTAAGAGGATATTGAGCGTTTTCACAAAAATTCCTTTTACTTATATATTAGTTTTCAGACACACAACATCCTTGGGCAGTGACTTGTTAAGTCCGGCCCAAAAAAGTCTTGCGTGTTGAATCGAATCAAAAAATGTAAAAATCAATTGGTTTTATAAGTTGAGCATTCACATCTCAATCCTAACTTCTAATCAAGTCTTTTGCTGCTTGCATCGAGATGAATCCCCCGTCTGACTTGATTGCCTACTGCCTTTGCTTTTCCTTGACTTTCGCCTGCTTTCAATCAATCCGCACCGCTGGAGCCTTGCTTGTGGTGAAGCAGATCAACTATACTCTGCCCAACAAATAGTCTAGCACTTTCTGTTAGAAACAACTTGCTATTTAGTAATTTATCTCGATTGCTACTAACTACTGCTACCTCGTTTGGCAGATTATTTTTTTTGTAGTGATGCTAGAGTTAATTCTATATTGCTTTGCTGCTTCTCTCAAGCTCAAATTCAATTGAATTCTGCCCTTATTTCTTGCATTTCGATCGCTCGCGTCAAAAAAATTCAAAGTTGCCGGTCTGTCTGCTTTACTGTTTGCCGGATTTACCTACCGTGCAACAGTTGAAACCGGGCGAACATTTGGCTTGTCTATCGCCCTCGCTCTTCAAAAATCCCTCTTTATTTACTAATAATTGCGGTTTCTTTGGATCTATCGAAAGATATATTTTTGGCTTGACACTGAACTCAACCTCCACAGATTCTGCATAGATTCCGCTGAATTCCGGACAACTGCGATCGGGCACCATTCTCAACAAGCCTTTTCTCAACAGTCTTTCCGGCCTGTGAAGCGAGAAAAATTCATCTCCTGCGGAACAGACCGGAAAGCCTGTTATTGATAATGGTGCAAAATATGAGTTACAACGAAGTGCGACCCAGCTTAAAATCTGAGAAAGCTCGATCGACCAATTAATTTCCCAGACAAATCACAGAAAATTCCCTCTGGATTCGCTACACTTCCACTCCCAGGCAGCCTCTGACCGATCGGCTTATTGGTTGAGTTCGAGCCAAACTGTCTTAAAATATACAAGAGGGTGAGCTGTTGCACAGCCCGCATATATTAAAACCAAGCGCCAACTTGCAATAATTCTTTAAAATATAGGTACAGCATCGGCGATCCTTAACTCTTGCCCGTCAGAAAGGGTAGAGTTTAGCAGACATTGAAGACGATCGTCTGTGGTGACTTTCAGTAAAGCCCGTGCAGTTGCTTTAGTCTCAGGTTTATTCAGGTTATTGGCAACCAGTTACGAGGAGATTTGACCCGCCGTGCTCCAACGCATCAAACAAGACTTAAAAAACGACCTGATCGCAGGTCTGCTGGTAGTGATACCCTTAGCTACCACCATCTGGCTGACAATTACCGTCGCCAGTTGGGTGATCAATTTTCTCACCAAAATTCCCAAGCAGATCAACCCTTTTGACGGACTCAACCCGATTTTGGTGAATCTGTTAAATCTTTTAGTAGGGCTGGCTGTACCCCTGCTGAGCATTTTAGTCATCGGTTT